>NZ_CP107871.1:3917500-4170000 GCF_041432505.1 Streptomyces virginiae | reverse complement strand
ACCTGAAACCGTGTGCCTACAAGCCGTGGGAGCGTCGCCGTTGTTCTTCGGAACAACGGTCGTGACTGCGTGCCTTTTGAAGAATGAGCCTGCGAGTTAGCGGTGTGTAGCGAGGTTAACCCGTGTGGGGAAGCCGTAGCGAAAGCGAGTCCGAACAGGGCGATTGAGTTGCACGCTCTAGACCCGAAGCGGAGTGATCTAGCCATGGGCAGGTTGAAGCGGAGGTAAGACTTCGTGGAGGACCGAACCCACCAGGGTTGAAAACCTGGGGGATGACCTGTGGTTAGGGGTGAAAGGCCAATCAAACTCCGTGATAGCTGGTTCTCCCCGAAATGCATTTAGGTGCAGCGTCGTGTGTTTCTTGCCGGAGGTAGAGCACTGGATAGGCGATGGGCCCTACCGGGTTACTGACCTTAGCCAAACTCCGAATGCCGGTAAGTGAGAGCACGGCAGTGAGACTGTGGGGGATAAGCTCCATGGTCGAGAGGGAAACAGCCCAGAGCATCGACTAAGGCCCCTAAGCGTACGCTAAGTGGGAAAGGATGTGGAGTCGCAGAGACAACCAGGAGGTTGGCTTAGAAGCAGCCACCCTTGAAAGAGTGCGTAATAGCTCACTGGTCAAGTGATTCCGCGCCGACAATGTAGCGGGGCTCAAGCGTACCGCCGAAGTCGTGTCATTGCAGCAATAGGGCCAACGCCCGCTGTGATGGGTAGGGGAGCGTCGTGTGCCGGGTGAAGCAGCAGCGGAAGCTAGTTGTGGACGGTTCACGAGTGAGAATGCAGGCATGAGTAGCGATACACACGTGAGAAACGTGTGCGCCGATTGACTAAGGGTTCCTGGGTCAAGCTGATCTGCCCAGGGTAAGTCGGGACCTAAGGCGAGGCCGACAGGCGTAGTCGATGGACAACCGGTTGATATTCCGGTACCCGCTTTGAAACGCCCAATATCGAATCAGGCGATGCTAAGTCCGTGAAGCCGTTCCGGACCCTTCGGGGAAAGGAAAGTGGTGGAGCCGACGAACCAGACTTGTAGTAGGTAAGCGATGGGGTGACGCAGGAAGGTAGTCCAGCCCGGGCGGTGGTAGTCCCGGGGTAAGGGTGTAGGCCGAGGGGTAGGCAAATCCGTCCCTCATTAAGGCTGAGACCTGATGCCGAGCCGATTGTGGTGAAGTGGATGATCCTATGCTGTCGAGAAAAGCCTCTAGCGAGTTTCATGGCGGCCCGTACCCTAAACCGACTCAGGTGGTCAGGTAGAGAATACCGAGGCGTTCGGGTGAACTATGGTTAAGGAACTCGGCAAAATGCCCCCGTAACTTCGGGAGAAGGGGGGCCATCACTGGTGATCGGACTTGCTCCGTGAGCTGGGGGTGGCCGCAGAGACCAGCGAGAAGCGACTGTTTACTAAAAACACAGGTCCGTGCGAAGCCGTAAGGCGATGTATACGGACTGACGCCTGCCCGGTGCTGGAACGTTAAGGGGACCGGTTAGTGACCTTTCGGGGTTGCGAAGCTGAGAACTTAAGCGCCAGTAAACGGCGGTGGTAACTATAACCATCCTAAGGTAGCGAAATTCCTTGTCGGGTAAGTTCCGACCTGCACGAATGGCGTAACGACTTCTCGACTGTCTCAACCATAGGCCCGGTGAAATTGCACTACGAGTAAAGATGCTCGTTTCGCGCAGCAGGACGGAAAGACCCCGGGACCTTTACTACAGTTTGATATTGGTGTTCGGTTCGGCTTGTGTAGGATAGGTGGGAGACTTTGAAGCAGCCACGCCAGTGGTTGTGGAGTCGCCGTTGAAATACCACTCTGGTCGTGCTGGATGTCTAACCTCGGTCCGTGATCCGGATCAGGGACAGTGTCTGATGGGTAGTTTAACTGGGGCGGTTGCCTCCCAAAGGGTAACGGAGGCGCCCAAAGGTTCCCTCAGCCTGGTTGGCAATCAGGTGTTGAGTGTAAGTGCACAAGGGAGCTTGACTGTGAGACCGACGGGTCGAGCAGGGACGAAAGTCGGGACTAGTGATCCGGCGGTGGCTTGTGGAAGCGCCGTCGCTCAACGGATAAAAGGTACCCCGGGGATAACAGGCTGATCTTCCCCAAGAGTCCATATCGACGGGATGGTTTGGCACCTCGATGTCGGCTCGTCGCATCCTGGGGCTGGAGTCGGTCCCAAGGGTTGGGCTGTTCGCCCATTAAAGCGGTACGCGAGCTGGGTTTAGAACGTCGTGAGACAGTTCGGTCCCTATCCGCTGTGCGCGTAGGAATATTGAGAAGGGCTGTCCCTAGTACGAGAGGACCGGGACGGACGAACCTCTGGTGTGCCAGTTGTCCTGCCAAGGGCATGGCTGGTTGGCTACGTTCGGGAGGGATAACCGCTGAAAGCATCTAAGCGGGAAGCCTGCTTCAAGATGAGTATTCCCACCTCCTTGAGAGGGTAAGGCTCCCAGTAGACGACTGGGTTGATAGGCCAGATGTGGAAGCCCGGTAACGGGTGAAGCTGACTGGTACTAATAGGCCGAGGGCTTGTCCTCAGTTGCTCGCGTCCACTGTGTTAGTTCTGAAATAACGAACAGCTGTGTCAACACCAGCATGTTCAAATTTCATAGTGTTTCGGTGGTCATAGCGTTAGGGAAACGCCCGGTTTACATTCCGAACCCGGAAGCTAAGCCTTTCAGCGCCGATGGTACTGCAGGGGGGACCCTGTGGGAGAGTAGGACGCCGCCGAACAATCATTGCGGAAGCCCCGCACCAGCCCTTATGGGTTCGGTGCGGGGCTTTTCTGTGTTTCAGGACCCGGAATCCCGTATGCGGAAAAACGCTGGTGGGCCGGCCATGGTCGCTCGTTAGGATCCCGAGCATGAGCGATGACTACGTGATCAGGGCCGTACGGGGCGACGAGTGGGAGAAGGTCAAGGAGCTTCGGCTGGTGGCGCTCCGGGATCCCGCCGCGAATGTGGCCTTCCTGGAGACCGAGGAGGGGGCGCTCGCCCAGGGCGACGAGTTCTGGCAGCAGCGTGCCGCGGGCGCTGCCGAGGGGCGAGGCGCCCGGCAGTTCATCGCCGAGGCCCGTGACGGTCGGTGGGTCGGGTCCGTGACCGTGCTCATCGAGGCGCAGGGCGGCACCGACTACTTCGGTGAGGCCATCGAGCAGCAGCAGGGCCACCTGGTCGGGGTGTTCGTCCGCCCCGAGCAGCGAGGCAGCGGGCTCGTGGAGAGGCTGTTCGACGCCGCGCTGGAATGGGCCTGGTCGCTGGAGGAGCCGGCGACCGCGCGAGTGCGGTTGTTCGTGCACGAGGACAACCCGCGGGCGGAGAGCTTCTACCGGCGGTACGGGTTCGAGGCCAGCGGACTGCTGATACCGCTGGAGACCGGCGCGAAGGAGCGGGAGTACGTCCGCACGCGCCCGGGAGCGTGAGCAGGGTCCCCGTTCTAGGGGAGCGTGGCTTCGGGCCAGCGGGAGCGGGCCTGTTCGCGGCTGCGGCACAGGGCGAGCAGGGGGAGCGCCCCCTCGGTCAGGAGTTCCGGGAGCTGGGGGATCGGGGCGACGGCGGCCACATCGTCCAGCACCAGGGAGAGTGGTGGGTCGAGCCGACCGTGGGATGACCGTGCGGCCATGCGGCGGCCGTGCTCGACCACGTGAGAGGCGAGTGCGGTGAGCAAGGGCATCGCACCCGGGTGGGTGCGAGGGTCCTCCAGAGCTTCACCCACCAAGTAGAGGGTGCCCCCCTCGGTCACGAATGATGCCAAGGTGAGCGCATCTGTTCGGTTCGGATTACATGCCTCGCGGATGTGGATCGAGGTCAGGCAGGACAGGGCACGAGCCGTCAGGTTCTGTGCCAGCTCACGGCGTTCGGGGTGGGCGGTGAGAGCACTCTCCAGCTCGCCGGCCGCGCCGGGGGCGGCCTGGGGGTGCGTACGCAGGACGCGCACGGGGTCCTGGGCGCTGTTGCCCTGGGCCCAGCGGTGGAGCAGCTTGAACGGGCGGTCCTCCAGAGCGGCCGCCTGCAGCCAGCTGCGGAGGAGGGTTTCCGCGGTGTCGGCCACGGCAGCGTCCATGCGGGCCTGCGGGCGTACGGGGGCCAGCAGGGCGATCGCGCGGGCCGCGGCGGTGTCACGGTCGACGCAGCCGTCAGCCGGGTTCCAGTGCATGCGGGCCGGGGTGTCGCACAAGTGGGAGGGGTCGTAGAGGAGGACCGGGCCGAGTTTGGCGCGGGCGTCCTTGGTCTCGGCCCAGAGGGTGGGGGAGGAGGTCACGACGAGCGCTGCCCCCTCGATCTCCCGGATGCGGTGTGCGGCGGCGCGGAAGCGGTCGTTCGGGCCCCCGTAGACAAGGCCGTTCGCGTCCGCCGGGTCGTGCGGGAGAGTGGCTGCGGAGGCCGGCTGGGGGGCGTGGCCGAAGCCGTAGCGGTAGGCCCCGTCGGAAGGCGCCGGAGCCGGTGCCGGTGTCGGTGCCGGTTGCGGTGCGGCGGAGCTGCCGCGAGGGCCGGCACCGGCCCCCGCCGCCTCGAACGCCTGCGGGACCGGGGTGGCCGCGGCCGGTTCGGCGGCGGGCGGTACGGGAGATTGTGCGAGCTGTCCGGCGACGGCGCGGCGGGACTTGGTGCGGGCGATCACGCCGATGGCGAAGACGGTGAGGACGAACATCACCAGGAGCTGGCTGACGAACAGGCCCCAGAAGAGACCCCAGCCCGACAGGGCCGCCGGGTCGGTGTCCGGCCAGGCGGCGGCAATGTCGTGCGGTTGCGCTATCAGGGCGCGGACGGCCCCCGGGGTCCGGGTGAAGGTGACCGTGTCGGGCCAGGAGCCCTTCGCCAGGACGGCCGCGAGGCCGGTGGCCGACCAGACGAGGACGGCGAGGCCGAGGAGGAAGGCCAGGAGGCCGACCAGCAGGCCGTCGGGGACGCCGCCGCGCGCGGGGGGCTCCGTACGTCTTGCGTCGTGCATGGTCAGGCCACCGTGGTCGCAGAACCGGGGCCGCCGCGGCGGCGTTCGATGGACAGGGCCCTTTCCTCCGCCTCCAGTTCGGCGGCGAGCATGTCGGCGGGCAGGCGGGTGGGGGCGGAGGACTCGGTCATGGCGCGGTCGGTGAAGACGAGGGGGCGTTCGGCCTCGGTGATCAGGTGTTTGACCACCTGGACGTTGCCGTTGACGTCCCAGACGGCGATGCCCGGGGTGAGGGTCGGGATGATTTCGACGGCCCAGCGCGGGAGGCCCAGGACCCGGCCCGTGGCTCTGGCCTCGTCCGCCTTCTGGGCGTAGATCGTTCGGGTCGAGGCCATTTTGAGGATGGCCGCCGCCTCGCGTGCCGCCGCGCCGTCGACCACGTCCGAGAGGTGGTGGACGACCGCGACGAAGGAGAGGCCCAGGCGCCGGCCGAACTTCAGCAGGCGCTGGAACAGCTGGGCCACGAAGGGGCTGTTGATGATGTGCCAGGCCTCCTCGACCAGGAAGATGCGCTTCTTCCGGTCGGGGCGGATCCAGGTGTGCTCCAGCCAGACGCCGACGATCGCCATGAGGATCGGCATCGCGATGGAGTTGCGGTCGATGTGGGAGAGGTCGAAGACGATCAGTGGGGCGTCGAGGTCGATGCCGACGGTGGTGGGGCCGTCGAACATGCCGCGCAGGTCACCGTCGACGAGGCGGTCGATGACGAGCGCGACGTCGAGGCCCCAGGCCCGGACATCGTCTATGTCGACGTTCATCGCGAGGGCGGATTCGGGCTCGGGGTGGCGCAGTTGTTCCACGATGTCGGTCAGGACCGGCTGGCGCGTGGTGATGGTCTCCACGACGTAGGCGTGCGCGACCTTCAGGGCGAAGCCCGAGCGCTCGTCCAGGCCGTGGCCCATGGCCACCTCGATGATGGTCCGGAGCAGCGCGAGCTGACCGGTCGCGGTGATGGCCGGGTCGAGGGGGTTGAGGCGGATCCCGTCGTCGTTGGCGGCGATGGGGTCCAGGCGGATGGGGGTTATCCCCAGCTGCTGGGCGATCAGGTTCCACTCACCGACGCCGTCCTCGCCCTGGGCGTCGAGGACGACGACCTGGCGGTCCTTGAAGCGGAGCTGGCGTAGGACGTAGGTCTTCTCCAGGGCGGACTTGCCGTTTCCGGATTCGCCGAGGACCAGCCAGTGGGGGGCCGGGAGCTGCTGTCCGTACAGCTGGAAGGGGTCGTAGATGTAGCCCTTGCCGCTGTAGACCTCGCGGCCGATGATGACGCCGGAGTCGCCGAGGCCGGGGGCGGCGGTGGGCAGGTAGACGGCTTGCGCCTGCCCGGTGGAGGTGCGGACGGGCAGGCGCGTGGTTTCGACTTTGCCGAAGAGGAAGCTGGTGAAGGCGTCCGTCAGGGCGGACATGGGATCTCGCATGGGCGGCACTTCCCTCCAGCTAGCGTCGGATGCCGGTGGCGAACGGCAAGGTGTTGACGAAGGCGCGGTGGTGCTCGCGGTCGCACCATTCCAGCTTCAGGTAGGACTTGCCGGCGGAGGCGCGGATCGTCCGCTTGTCGCGGGCGAGGGCCTCCGGCGAACGCGAGGACACCGTGATGTACCCGACGAGGTTGACTCCTGCCGCACCGCTGGCGAGATCTTCACCTCTTTGGTCGAGCCGGCCGTGGGCGGCGATGTCGCGGGGGTCGACGGTGCGGTTCATCTTGGCGGCGCGGGAGGCGTCGGCCTCGTCGTTGGTCTTCTCGGTGAGCATGCGCTCGATGGCGACCTCGGTGGGCTCCAGGTCCATGGTGACGGCGACCGTACGGATCACGTCGGGGGTGTGGACGAGCAGCGGGGCGAGGAAGTTGACGCCCACGGGCGTCATCGGCCACTCCTTGACCCAGGCGGTGGCGTGGCACCAAGGGGCGCGGGTGGAGGACTCGCGGGTCTTGGCCTGGAGGAAGGTGGGCTCCACGGCGTCCAGCTCAGCGGGCCAGGCGTTGCGCTTGGTCATGGCCTGGATGTGGTCGATGGGGTGGTCCGGGTCGTACATGGAGTGCACGAGGGAGGAGAGGCGGCCCTGGCCGAGGGGCTGGCGGACGCGGATGTCGGCCTCGGCGAGGCGGGCGCAGATGTCGGTGAGCTCGCGGGCCATGACGATGGCGAGGCCGGCGTCGCGGTCGAGCTTGCGGCCCTTGTGGGGGGTGCCGGCGCGGGCGATGGCGTTGGCCTCGGCGGCGAGGTCGCGCGTGTAGTGCATGCAGGCGACGAGGTACGCGCGGTGCTGCTCGGAGGAGGTGGACACCATCGACTGGAGCTGGTCGTAGGAGTCGCGGAGCCAGCCGGGGGCCTGGGTGTCCCCGCGCTGGGCCACGTCCTTGGCGTGCGCGTCCGGGTCGGCGGGGAGGGTGCGGGCGAGCATCTGGAGGCGGGTGACGAAGCCGTCGCCGTTGGCCACGTGCTTGAGGAGGGTGCCGAAGCGGTCGACGAGGGCTTCCTGGTCCTCGCTGTCGCGCAGGCCGACGCCGGGGCCCTCGATCTCGATGGCGGCGGTGACGGTACGGCGGTCCGCGTGCAGGAGGACGGCGATCTCGTCGGGGCCGAAGGGGGCGGCGAGCCAGCTGATGCGGCCGATGCCGGGGGGCGGGCCGACCTCGACCTCGCGGCCGTCGGAGCCGCGGATGCCGGCTTCCATGGCGCCCGAGCGGTAGGTCGTGCCGCGGCGCAGGGTGCGCTTGTAGCTGCGGCTGATCTCGAACCAGCGGTAGAAGGTGCGGCCCTTGTACGGGACGTACACGGCGGCGAGCGCGATCATGGGGAAGCCGGCGAGGCTGACGATGCGCAGGGTGAGGTCGGGGACGAGCAGTCCGCTCATCATGCCGAAGAACGCCCCGGCGATGATCAGGGCGATCTCGCCGGTCTCGCGGTTCTTGCCGACGATCGCGTTCGGCCGGGCGCGGCCGATGAGATACGTGCGGCGGGGCGCGACCGGGTGCATCTGGTGGGACTGGGTCGTCAACGCCCGTCACCTCCTGTGTTCCTCGTGCTCGAGCTCGTGCGGGGCGGGGGTGCGGCGGAGGGGACAGATCCGCCGCCGCCGGCTCCGCCGCCGGAGGTGGGTCGGCTGCTGTGGGCGGCCACGCCTCCGGAGAGGGGGTTGGCGGGGCGGGGGGCGTTGTTGCCGCCGCTGCCGCCGTCGCCGCGGTGGGCGCCGCGGCTGCTGTGGGTCTTGATGCCCTGCGAGACGAGGGAGGCCGGGGAGCTGATGACGGCGGCCGCCTGGGCGCCGTCGGTGGCCTTGCTGCGGTTGGAGCGGGCGGAGGCGATCTCGTCGCCGAAGCCGGGGACGAAGCGGTAGATCATCGCGGAGGCGAAGATCGCCAGGAGGATGATGGCGAGGCCGGTGACGACGGCGGAGAAGGCGTTGGGGCCCTTCTCTCCGGTCAGGGCGCCGGCGAGGCCGAGGACGATGACGATGACCGGCTTCACGAGGATGACGGCGATCATGATGCCGGCCCAGCGGCGGACGTGGCCCCAGAGGTTGCGGTCGACGAGCCCTGCGTAGACGACGACGCCGAGGAGGGCGCCGACGTAGAGGAGGGCGGCCCGGATGAACAGCTCCAGGTAGAGCACGCCGGCGGCGAGGACGGTGACGAGTGCGACGACGATCAGCATGATCGGGCCGCCGCCGATGTCGTCGCCCTTCTTGAGGGCTTCGGAGAAGGAGCCGAAGAAGACGTCGGTCTGGCCGCCGGTGGCGGAGGCGATGACCGCGGTGACGCCGTCGGTGGCGGAGACGACGGTGTAGAGGACGAGGGGGGTGAAGGCGGAGGCGAGGACGGTGAGCCAGAGGAAGCCGATGGCTTCGGACATGGCGGTGGTGAGGGGGACGCCGCGGACGGCTCGCTTGGCGACGGCGAAGAGCCAGAGGACGAGGGTGAGGATGGTGGAGGCGGCGAAGACGACGGAGTACTGCTTGAGGAAGGCGGGGTTGGTGAAGTCGACCTCGGCCGAGCCGTTCACCGCTTCGCTGAGCTTGGTGACGATCCAGGAGGCGGCGTCGGCGCAGCCGCGGGCGAGGGAGGCCAGGGGGTTGAGGGCGTCCCCGCTGGTGGAGTCGAGCCCTCTGCCGGAAGTGCCGCCCGTTGCCGCGCCGTCGCCTTTGAGGCAGTACTCCTTGGCCGAGCCGAACAGGAGATCGCAGTCCTTGTTCGCGGCCGGCGCCGAGGGGGACGGTGTCGCCGTCGGGCTCGGTGTGGGAGCGGCGTGGGCGGTGGACGCCATGGCTACGACGGCGAGGTGGGCGGAGGCGATCAGGCTCAGCCGGGCGGGCAGCCGGCGGTCAGCGGGCATAGGTGAATCCCCCGAATTCCTTGATGGCCTTGCTCATGTCGTCCGACGTCGACACGGGGACATCGCCGGGTACCGGGGCGGGCCCGTCCTGCTGGGTGTCGTCGATGACTCTCCAGCCTTCGCCGATCCAGCTCAGTTCGAAGGTCCAGGTCTTCCAGAGGGTCCGCACGGGGTCGGTGGACTTGGGGCCGGACATGCCGATCAGACCGGTGTACCAGACGGCGATCTTGGCTGTGGTCGGGGTGTAGCTCTCCACGCGGGTGCCGATGGGGACGGTACGGGTGACGAAGACGCTGCCCTGCGGGGCGTTGCCGTTGGCGTCGAGTCCCATTCTGGCGAGGAAGTCGGCCGAGTAGGCCTCGTCCTGAGGGCCTTTCAGGCGGGCTGCCACGTCAGGTGCGTAGATCCCGTCCACCAGGGTGTGCCGGGTGTTCTTCTTGAACATGGCGTCGGAGCCGAGCGCCACGGCGAAGTTGGCGGCGGCCGACTGGGCGCCCTGTTCGTCGTGGGCGAAGCCCTTGGGGATGCCCGCCGTTCTGTCCGTCACCGGGTTCGTGCCCGTGGCTGCCGTGGAGGAGTCCGTCGGGGGTTTGTCCGAGGCGGGGTCCGATTTGGTGTCCGGGGCCGAGTTGGCGAAGGCGATGGCGGCGATCAGGAGGACCACCACGCCGACCACGGTGATCAGGCTGCGGGAGGCGCGGGGGGTGCGGCGGGTCGGGCCGTACGGGTCGGTCGGGGAGTCCGGGAGGCGGGTGCGGGTCTGGCCGGTGCCGCCGACCTCGCCGTAGCCGCCGGCGCCGCCGCCGTACTGGTCGTCGTTGCTCATTCCCTGTCCGCCCCCTCCGCGTCGTACGACGGTAGCGCTGGTTCCCGCGTGGATGTGGTGTCGTGATGCGTCATCAGCTACGGGGCCCGGCGCGTGACCCGGCTAGACGGCCATCCCGTAGACGATCGTGAACAGCGTCCCGAGGGAGCCGATGATGAAGACTCCGGTCAGCCCGGCCACGATCAGGCCCTTGCCCTGTTCGGCGCTGAACGTGTCGCGCAGGGCGGTCGCGCCGATGCGCTGTTTGGCCGCCCCCCAGATGGCGATGCCCAGGCAGAGCAGGATCGCGACGGCCATGACCACCTCGATCATGACCTTCGCTTCGTTGCCGAGACTGCCGAACGGCCCCCAGTTCGGGGCGATTCCGCCGATGATGGTGGTGATGTCGCCCTTTTCGGCTGCCAGGATCATGTAACTCACCGCCCCTGTAAGGGTAGTTCCGGAAGCCCCTTGCCCGACGGCAGGGGTCACGCACTATCTTCGCTGATGAAACCGCCGCCGTCGTCGACTTGACGGCTCTCTTTACCCGATATCGCGGCTCACGCACCGCTTCCGCGCTCTGACCTGGGCAGGGGCGGTGCGTAGGCGCGAGAACATGCGGTCACTCTGTGTATCACGGGGGGTGACGCCGGGCAATGATTGTCGTCTCGACGTACGGGGGGTGGGGTGAGGGGCCGCCGTTCGGAGCAGTGGTGTGCGTGTCCTTGGGCCGGCCCGCCGACATGCGTCGGATCCTCTTCCTGTCGTTTCATCGGTGCGCGGGAGCGTGCCGATGCAGTGGTCGGCGGGGTTGTCAGTGGGGTGCGGCAGGCTGGGGAGCATGACGATTCCTTGGACTCTTGCGGACCTCGAGGCGGCCATCCGGGCGGGATGGTCGGCCGAGACCTGCGAGCCCTCCGACATCACGAAGATCCCCTGGACTCCGGAGAATCCGGGTTGGGGGCACTGTGACATCACGGCGCTCGTGGTGCAGGACCTCGTGGGTGGGGACCTGATGCTGGGTGAGGTGTTCCACGACGGCCGGCAGGAGGGCTATCACTGGTGGAACGTGCTGCCCGGGGGCGTCCGTATCGATCTGACGCGGGAACAGTTCCGGCGGGGGGAGACGGTCACGCCGGGGCGGATCGTGAAGCGGCCTCCGGGGCGGTTGCGCAGGCGGTGGGAGGAGTACCAGCTGCTGCGGCAGCGGGTCATCGACAAGCTGGGGCCGTTGCCGGGGGTGATGGTGGCCCCGGACGGGCGGCGGCTCGCCTATACGGACTTCGGGGGGCCGGGGGCGCCGCTGCTGGCGCTGCACGGGCACTTCGAGGCGGGGGCGACGGCCTTCGAGGGGCTGGCCCAGGAGGTGGGTCCGGCGTGGCGGGTGATCGCCCTGGACCAGCGGGGGCACGGGAGGTCCGACCGGGCGGCGGAGTACACGCGGGACGGGTACGTGGCGGACGCGGCCCTGCTGCTGGAGCAGTTGGGGCTGGGGCCGGCGGTGGTCCTGGGGCACTCGCTGGGCGGGGTCAACGCGTACCAGCTCGCGGCGCGGCGGCCGGACCTGGTGCGGGCGGTGGTGGTCGAGGACATCGGGGCGGTGGTCGACGGCGACCTGTCGTTCGTACGACAGTGGCCCGGGCGGGCGGCGACCCGGGCCGGGTTCCTGGCGGGGACGGGGAGCTCGGCGCCGTACCTGGAGGGGTCCCTGCAGGAGTACCCGGACGGGTGGGGGACCGCGTTCGAGGCGGAGGACATGGTGGAGTCCCAGCGGGAGCTGAACGGGGACCACTGGGCGGACTGGCTGGGGGTGCGGAAGCCGACGCTGCTGGTGCGGGGGGATCGGAGCGGGGTGCTGTCGGCGGAGCACGCGCGGGAGATGACGGTGCGGAGGGCGGGGGTGCGGTTGGTGGAGCTCCCGGCGGGGCACTCCGTGCGGGTCGGGGACCCGGAGGGGTTCTTCGCCGCCGTGCGGGGGTTTTTGGCGCGGGTGTGAGGGTGCGGGGGTGCGGGGCTGGGCGGGTGCGGCGCCGTTGCTGGGGCTCCGCCCCAGACCCCGCGCCTCAAACGCCGGCGGGGCTGGATGGGGGCGGGGCTTGAAGGGCGCCTCGAACGCCGGCGGGGCTGAAAGCGGGGGTCAGGTCCAGTGGGTGGGGCGGGTGAGGGTGGGGGGGATTCGGGTCGTCGGGTCGCCCTGGGCCGCGTTCAGCTGGGGCTGGGTGAGGAAGACGGCCTCGCGCAGGTCCGCGCCCCGGAGGTCGGTGTCGCGGAGGTCCGCGCCGATCAGGTCGGCCGTGCGGAGGTCGGCGCGGGTGAGGTCGGCGGCGATCAGGTAGGCGCCGCGGAGGTTCGCGCCGCGGAGGTCGGCTCCGGAGAGGCGGGCGCCCATCAGGTCCGCGCCGCGGTGGTTCTTCTTGCGTCCCGGGACCTTCGCCCGTACGAGTTCGCTCGTCTTCAGGAGCAGGGTGTTGATCTGTTGCCGGAGCGCGCCGACGTCCAGGTCCACCAGGGCCTCCGCGTCGGCCCGGGTCCATTCCGCGGTCTCCGCCAGGGCCCGGCGCAGGTCCGCGTGGATCGGAGCGGCGGCCGGGAGGGTCAGGGCCTCGCTGACGTAGAAGAGCAGCTCGTGCAGTTGCCGCAGTACCGGGAAGACCTCGAACATCCGGCGGGCCGTGCCGGGGTGGGCGCGCCAGTCGCGGCCGCCGAAGGTGACCTGGGAGACCTGCTGTCCCGCGCCGAAGCAGTCGAAGACGGTGCAGCCCTGGAAGCCCTTGTCGCGAAGCCGGGTGTGGATCCCGCAGCGGAAGTCCTGCTGGAGGTTGCCGCAGGGGGTTCCGGCGGGCTTGTTCACGGCGAAGTCGTGGGACTTGGCGAAGGGCAGGGCCACGCAGCAGAGCGCGAAGCAGTTCGCGCAGTCGGCCTGCAGGACCGGCAGGGGGGCGGGCGCGGGGGCGGGGGTGGCGGGGCTACTGGGCACGTCGTCCATTGTCCCCCGTCGCGCGTGCGTCCTCGGCTGTCCGGAATGGCTTGATCCACGGAGCCGGGACGGTGAGCATCCCCGTATGACAGAAGTGATCGCAGTCGCCGTCATCACCCTTCTCGCCGTGATCAGTCCCGGCGCCGATTTCGCCATGGTGGTCCGTAACAGCTATCTGTACGGGCGTCCCACCGGGTTGTTCGCCGCCGCGGGCGTCGCGGCCGGTGTGCTGGTCCACGTCTCCTACACGATGCTCGGGGTCGGTCTGCTGATCGCCTCCTCCACCGCGCTGTTCACCGCGATCAAGCTGGCGGGTGCGGCCTATCTGGTGTGGATCGGGATACGTACCTTCCGGGCGCGGGCCGAGCTGACCGTGGACCTGGAGTCGAAGCCGCAGCTGACCCGGCTGGGGGCGATGAGGTCGGGGTTCCTGACCAATGTGCTCAATCCGAAGACGACGCTGTTCGTGGTGTCGACCTTCACGCAGGTGGTGAACCCGCAGACGCCGGTGTGGCAGCAGGTGGGCTACGGGCTGTTCATGTCGGCGGCGCACCTGGGCTGGTTCGGGGCGGTGGCGCTGTTCTTCTCCGTCTCGCGGTTGCGCGACCGGATGCTGAAGGCGCAGAAGGCGCTGAATCGGGCCATCGGGTCGGTGCTGGTGGGGCTGGGGGTGGGGCTGGGGTTCGCCCGCTGAGGCGGGCGCAGGGGCTGGTGGCCTGGGTTACCTGTCGGTAGCGTGGCCGGTATGGGTGCTGCCGAGGGGTACGAGGGATTCTTCGAGAGGGTCGACGCCGGGCGGTTCCTGGCCACCGAGTACACGCGGGGGCCGTGGGACCCGGGGTCGCAGCACGCCGGGCCGCCGGCCGCGCTGCTCGGGCGGGCCGTCGAGGAGCGGCCGGGTGCGCGGACGGACATGCGGGTCGCCCGCATCACGTACGAGATCCTGCGCCCGGTGCCGATCGGCGAGCTGGAGATCACCACCGGTGTGCTGCGGGCCGGGCGCGGGACCGAGGTCATCGAGGCGACCCTCGCGCCGGTGGGCGGCGCGCCCGTGATGCTGGCGCGGGCCCTGCGGATCCGGGTCGCGCCGGAGGCCGTACCGGCCGTGGTCCCGGGGCCGCAGCTGCCGCCGCCCGGGGAGGTGGAGGTGACGCCGTTCTTCCCGGTGCCGTGGGAGGTCGGCTACCACTCGGCCATGGAGACCCGGTTCACCGAGGGCGCCTTCGTCGAACTGGGCCCCGGCACCTGCTGGATGCGGATGAAGGTGCCGCTCATCGCCGGGGAGGAGCCCAGGCCGCTGGACCGGGTGCTGATCGCCGCCGACTCGGGGAACGGGATCAGTTCGGTGATGGACTTCGGGCGGTACGTGTTCATCAACGGTGACCTGACCGTGCACCTGCACCGCCATCCCGTGGGCGAGTGGGCGTGCGTGGAGGCCCGTACGAGTGTGGACGCGGCGGGGATCGGGCTCGCGGACGCGCGGTTGCACGACGAGAAGGGGCCGATCGGGCGGAGCGCGCAGAGTCTGTTCGTGGCGCCGCGTTCCTAGTCGGATCCTGGCTCCGTTGCGCTCAACCCGCCTGGGTGCAGCGGAAGTCGGTGTGGCAGGCTCGGGCTGGTGGAGGCCCTGAGAGACGTCGACCCCGCCCGGATCGGGGCGCATGCGCTGTTGGCCCGGCTCGGTGCCGGAGGGATGGGGCAGGTCTACCTGGCACGGTCGCCCGGTGGGCGCCTCGTCGCGGTGAAGGTGATCCGGGACGAGATCACCGGGCATCCGGAGGCCCTGGCCCGGTTCCGGCGTGAGGCCGAGACCGTGCGTGCGGTGCGGTCGGCGTACACGGCGAACCTGATCGACGCCTCGCTGGCGGTGGCGCCGTACTGGCTGGCGACCGAGTACGTGGCGGGCCCGACGCTCGGTCATGCCGTGGCGGAGCGGGGCGGCCTGCCCGCCGACACCTGCCGGCGGTTGTTCGCGGCGCTGGCGGAGGGGCTCGCGAGTGTGCACGCGTACGGGGTGACGCACCGGGACCTCAAGCCGCAGAACGTCATTCTGGGCGCGCAGGGGCCGCAGCTCATCGACTTCGGCATCGCGCGGGGCGTCGGCGAGACGGCTCTCACGCAGGACGGGCAGGCTCCGGGCACGCCGGGGTACAGCGCGCCCGAGGTGTTGCTGGGTGCGGAGGCCGGGGCGGCGGCGGACGTCTTCGCGCTGGGCGCGACCCTCGCGTACGCGGCGACCGGGCGGCCGCCGTTCGGTACGGGCGTGGCGACGACGGTGAGCTACCGGTCGGTGCACGAGCCGGTCGACGTGGTCGGGGTGGAGCCGGGTCTGGCGGGTCTGATCGAGGCGTGCGTGGCGAAGGATCCGGCAGTGCGGCCGGGCCTGCGCGAGGTCATCGAGCGCTGCGGGGTCCGGGACGCGCTGATCGACGATCCGGTGTACCTCGGGCTCGGTGCGTTGGGCGAGGCCGTGCCGGTGCACGAGATGCGGACGCAGGGGCCGGGGTTGGCGCACGGCTACACCCCGACCCAGGTCGCGGCGGGGGCCGCGGTCGTGGTCACACCGGGGCGCGGGCGGATGCGTCGTACGGGCGTGTGGATGGCCGTCGGGGTCGCGGCGGTGGTCGGGGTCGTGGCGGTGTGGAAGGTGCCGTTGGGGGGTCAGGGAGGTCCGGGGGGCGAGGACGACCGGGCCGGCGGGCGGGACCAGGACCGGAGCCCCGCCGTGCGGACGCCCGCCGCCGGTGAGGCGGGCCCGGGCGCTTCCGCGTCGAAGTCCCCGGCCGGTCCGCCCACGTACATCAGGCAGACCGAGCCCAACCTCGACGACTACAACCCCATCCATCGTGCCTGCGCCCGGACCGACGCGGAGGACGGCATGTTGGACTTCCAGACCTCGGTGCCCCGGACCATCGACGACCCGCAGCTGAGGTCGGGCAAGGTGAGGATCGCCTTCCGGGTCAAGAACGCGCTCCCCGACGTGCCGCCGTACTACGTGGCCGTCGTCGTGAAGCCGCAGCACGAGGTCGACGAGAACGGCCGGTCCACCGCGGTGACCGACAATCGGCAGCTCGGTTTCGTTGCCAAGGCCCAAGACCTGTACGAAGGTGACGAGGTGGAGTGGAAGTCCGTCACGTACCCGGACGACTTCTCCATGCGGCTGAACGGAAAGACCGTCAAAGCACCTCCGCTGTCGCAGGATCCCGGCGGCTGGACGGTGGTGTTCCGGCATGCCGTCTCGGATACGGAACACACGACATTGGTCTGCGATGGCTTCGACAGCGGGCCGCAAAAGGGATAAATCCGACACGTCACGGTGAATCCCGGTGAGAGACCGGCCGATGGGGGAGGGTTGACGGGTGCGCAGATTCTGGGTGATCGGCGGGATCGGCTTCGGGGCGTGTCTGTGCTTCGTGGCTCTCCTCGTGGTCGGTACGTACTCGGCCGCCGCGGGCATCGCCAACGCCGGCGGCCGTCAGGTCGGGCTGGCCAAGGGCGCCGTACCGGGGAAGTACCAGGCCCTGGTGCAGAAGTGGGGCGTTCTCTGCCCGACCCTGAGTCCGGCCATCCTCGCCGCGCAGCTCTACTCGGAGAGCGGCTGGAACCCGACCATCGTGAGTCCAGCCGATGCGCGGGGTATCGCCCAGTTCATCCCCGGGACCTGGGCCACGCACGGGATCGACGGGGACGGTGACGGCGACCGCGACATCTGGGACCCGAACGACGCCATTCCCTCGGCCGCTTCGTACGACTGCGAACTCGCCCGGTACGTGCGCAAGGTGCCCGGGGATCCCGTGGCGAACATGCTGGCCGCCTACAACGCCGGCCCCGGTGCGGTGACGCAGCACCAGGGTGTGCCGCCGTTCCGCGAGACGCAGGGGTACGTGAAGGCCATCACGACGCTGGCCAAGAGTTTCGAACGGCCCGTCGGGCGGGTGGCGCCCTCGCAACAGGCCGCCGGGGCGATCTACTTCGCGCAGAAGCAGCTCGGCACGCCGTATCTGTGGGGTGGCAACGGGACGCCCGATCAGGACGGACGGTTCGACTGTTCCGGGTTGACCAAGGCCGCGTACGAGACCGTCGGCATCGAGTTGCCGCGCGTGGCGAACGACCAGTACAACGCCGGGCCGCATCCCTCGCGGGATCAACTCCTGCCCGGTGACCTCGTCTTCTTCTCCGATGATCTGACGAACTCCCGGGAGATCCGGCACGTCGGGCTCTACGTGGGCGGCGGGTACATGATCAACGCCCCGTACACGGGCGCCGTGATCCGTTTCGACAAGATCGACACCCCGGACTACTTCGGTGCGACGCGCGTGACCAAGGACGGTGCGGAGGCGCTGCCGGAGCGACCCGAAGCCGGTCGCTCGGCTTCGTAACTCACCGTAAGGCAAAGGCCCTGAGCTGCGACGATGAGTCACTCTTCGATAACGTTGGAGTGATCATTGCGTGGAGAATGGAACGTAGGAGCCAGAACGGGCGTTCCATGGGCGCGGGGGTTGGTCAAGGTGGGGGTGGAGGGGCGCACACAGGGGTGCGTTCCGCAGGGGAACCACGGCAAGGGCAAGGGGCCGCGTCACCATGGCTGGACTCACAACAGGTGGGCCGAACGTGGATGTCAGCCTGCTGTACGAGATCAACGGAGCGGCTCGGCACGCTCCGGCGTGGCTGGACCGGGTCGTGAGCCTGGCCGGTGAGTACGGGATCCTGCTGGCCCTGGTGCTCCTGGTCCTGTGGTGCTGGCGTGGTGCCCGCCGCCACGACGAGTCCGCCGCCGTCGAATCCGTCGCCGCGCTCGTCTGGGCCCCGCTCGCCGCCGGGCTGGCGCTGCTCGTGAATGTGCCGCTGCGTGAATTCGTCGGGCGGCAGCGTCCGTTCCGCCAGCACGAGGGCCTGCAAGTCCTCGATCCCGCCTTCGGTTGGGGGCTCGGGCGCACCGAGTTCTCCTTCGTCAGCGGCCACACCACCCTCGCGATGGCCCTGGGCGTTGGCCTGTTCGTGGCGAACCGGAAGTTCGGCCTCGTCGGGATCGGGCTGGCCTTCGCCGAGGGCCTGTGCCGCGTCTACATGGGCATCCACTACCCGACCGACATCATCGGCGGCCTCGCGCTCGGCACCGCCGTGGTGCTCCTGCTCGCGCCGCTCGCGATGGCGGCGCTGACCCCGCTGGTGCGGGCGGTGGCCCGCTCGCGGCGCTGTGGCCGGCTCGTACGGGCCAAGCACCTCGCGCTGCCCCGGCCGGTCGGGCTCCCGCAGGCCCAGACCCCGCCCACGCACGAGAGCGACCTCGCCGCCTGACACCGGTGGCGTGACGGGGCCCGGCCCCGATCAGGTCTGCGCGTACGTGTTCCATACGGCGAGCAGCGCGGCCGCCAGCAGGCACAGCACCGCGGCCCCGAAGCACACCCGCACCGCCTTCGGCCGGGAGCGGCGCATCAGGGCTCGCCGCCGTCGGAGTCGCGGCGGTGCCGGGAACGCAGCCACCAGCCGGTCGCCGCGGCCGCCGCCGTGGTGAGCCCGACGGCCAGGGCCACGTCGGCGGGGCTGTCCGCCGAGCCCGCGGGTCGGGCCCAGGCAACGGCGGCCGGGACGGACACGATGAGCAGGGCCCGGAGAAGGGCCGCGCGGCGGGCTGCGGAACCTGGCATGAGTCAAGGGCATCCGCTGCGGCGTACCCCGGCCAGCCGGCCGGTCCGAACGGGCTAGGCCCTGTCTTTCGGATCAGGCCCGGCCTGATCCGAAAGACAAGCCCTAGCCCGTGTGTCGGGCGGCGTCCTTGCGGGCCAGGTCGCGGGAACGGCGGGCCGGACCGCTCCAGCCGCAGGTGCAGACGGCCAGGCAGAACGATCCGCGGTCGGCGGTGGATGTGGTGTGGCCGGTCGGCGGCTCCGGCCGCGCGTGCGGCCCCGGGAGCGGCAGGGAGTCGAGCGGAGGGACCAGGGTCGCGTCGGTATGCGGTTCCACAGGTCCACGGTACCGGGGCGGGCGGCGCGCGGGGAGGGTGCGCCCCCGTGACGGGAAACCCCGGACCTCGTTAAACGGAGCGGGTGGGGGCCTCGGGCAAGCAGCGGTCATGCGTTGGGGGTTGGCAGGCGATGGTGGATCACCAGCACAGGCGACCGCGCGGGCGTGCGGGTGAGGCGGTACTCGCCGCCGGTGTCACCCTGGCGGTCTCGACGATGACCGGGTGCGGCGCGGGCGAAGCGAGCGACGGCCGCCCCCCGGCGGACGCGGCGGCGGTGGTCCGCGGGGCCGCCGACGTACTGACGAGGACCGGCAGTGCCCGGGCCCGTACGGCCATGGAGATGGCGACGGGCGGCACCCGCGTCACGATCCGCGGCGAGGGCGGGGTCGACTTCAAGAAGCGGATGGGCCAGCTCATCGTGATGCTCCCGGCCGATGTGAAGGGCAAGGCCGAGCACCGGCCGATCACCGAGCTGCTCGTGCCCGGCGCGCTCTACATGAAGAACCGGGGCGCGGGCGTCCCGGACGACAAGTGGGTCCGGGTCGACACGACGACCCTGAACGACGGGAACCTGGTCACGGGCGGGGCCACCGATCCGCTGGTCGCGGCCGAGCTGCTGCGGGGCGCGCAGGAGGTGACGTACGTGGGGGAGACCGAGGTGGCGGGCACCAAGGTGCGGCACTACCGGGGGATCACGGACATCGGGCGGGCCGCGGGAAGCGCGTCGCCGGAGGTGCGGGGGGCATTGGCGGCAGCGGCGAAAGGGTTCGGCACGGACACGGTGCCGTTCGACGCCTACCTCGACGAGGAGGGGCGCTTGCGGAAGGTCAGGCACCGGTTCACGTACGTCAACAATGGCGTGATCGATGTGTCCTCGACCACGCTGCTGTACGGATTCGGGACGCCGGTGACCGTCGTATTGCCCGCAAGTGGGGACATTTACGCCGGGAAGATCTCCGACCAGTGAGGCGGAGGGGGAGCGGGCGGCGCGATCGGGCCACGGTCGGGTATCCGGAAATGGTCCATCCGTGTCATGCGGTGGACGGCAGGGCCTCCCTACGCTGAGAAGCCGGGCGCCGGCGCGTGGTGCGGTGCGGTATGACCGATGACGGCCGCTGGCCGGTGGCAGATTGAGGTGACACGCGTGACTCCCGCAGGCGGTACGACGGTGCAGGACCACGTTGCTCTCGCCGAGATCGAGCTGTGCGGTGAGCTGATCATCGCCGCCTCGGCTGCCGTGGAGGAGCGGCTCAGCCTGGACCGGATCGACGAGGTCCTGCTCGGGCACTAGCCGGTGCCCGAGCCGCGCCGACGCTCGCGCCGCTGCCGGGGCTCCGCCCCGACCCCGCGCCTCGGACGCCGGCGGGGCTGGAGGGTGCGCGGGGCCGGCGATGCGCGCGGCCGAGGTTCGCCGGTCAGGTGCGCAGGAGGCGGGCGATGGCCTTGGTGGCCTCCTCGACCTTGGCGTCGATCTCGGTGCCGCCCTTGACCGCCGCGTCCGCGACGCAGTGCCGCAGGTGCTCCTCCAGTAGCTGGAGCGCGAAGGACTGCAGTGCCTTCGTGCTCGCCGAGACCTGGGTGAGTATGTCGATGCAGTAGACGTCCTCGTCGACGAGTCGCTGGAGGCCGCGGATCTGGCCCTCGATCCGGCGCAGCCGCTTGAGGTGCTCGTCCTTCTGGTGGTGGTAGCCGTGGACGGCTCCGGAGCCTTCCGCCTCGATGGTCGTCATACGTCCTCCCGTGGTCCGGAACGAGGGGTGCATGCGGAATGCATACCCCTCATGGGTATAGGGTACTGGGCCGCGCCGCCCGGGGCAGGGGTCCGTGGTCCTCACTCTGCCCGATGGAGGACACTGGGGAACGGCCGGTTAGCCGTGGCCGAGGGATGCGCCTAGCATCAGCCTGACCGAATCCAATGCACCCCGAGGACCTCACGTGCGATTTCGTCTGACCCCCAGGGAGACGAGCTTCTACGACATGTTCGCCGCATCCGCGGACAACATCGTCACGGGCTCCAAGCTCCTGATGGAACTGCTCGGAGCGGACTCCTCCGCCCGGGTCGAGATCGCGGAGCGGATGCGGGCAGCGGAACACGCGGGGGACGACGCGACCCACGCGATCTTCCACCAGCTGAACTCCTCCTTCATCACGCCGTTCGACCGCGAGGACATCTACAACCTGGCCTCGTCGCTCGACGACATCATGGACTTCATGGAGGAGGCCGTCGACCTCGTCGTCCTCTACAACGTGGAGGAGCTCCCCAAGGGTGTCGAGCAGCAGATCGAGGTGCTGGCGCGCGCGGCCGAGCTGACCGCCGAGGCCATGCCGCACCTGCGGACGATGGACAACCTCACCGAGTACTGGATCGAGGTCAACCGCCTCGAGAACCAGGCCGACCAGATCCACCGCAAGCTGCTCGCCCAGCTCTTCAACGGCAAGTACGACGCCATCGAGGTGCTGAAGCTCAAGCAGATCGTCGACGTGCTCGAAGAGGCGGCCGACGCGTTCGAGCATGTCGCGAACACGGTGGAGACCATCGCGGTCAAGGAGTCCTGAACCTCGTGGACACCTTCGCTCTGGTCGTGACCATCGGCGTCGCGCTCGGCTTTACCTATACGAACGGTTTCCACGACTCGGCGAACGCGATCGCGACCTCCGTCTCGACGCGGGCGCTGACCCCGCGCGCGGCGCTGGCGATGGCGGCCGTGATGAACCTCGCCGGAGCCTTCCTCGGCAGTGGCGTCGCCAAGACGGTCAGCGAGGGCCTGATCGAGACGCCCCAGGGCACGCGGGGCATGTGGATCCTGTTCTCGGCGCTCGTCGGTGCGATCGTCTGGAACCTGATCACCTGGTACTTCGGTCTGCCCTCGTCCTCCTCGCACGCGCTGTTCGGCGGCATGGTGGGCGCGGCGCTGGCGGGCGGCACGGGTGTCATCTGGAGCGGGGTGATCGACAAGGTCGTCATCCCGATGTTCGCCTCGCCGGTCGTCGGTCTGGTGGCCGGTTATCTGGTGATGGTGGTCATCCTGTGGATGTTCCGCCGCTCCAACCCGCACAAGGCCAAGCACGGCTTCCGTATCGCGCAGACCGTGTCGGCGGCCGCCATGGCGCTCGGCCACGGTCTCCAGGACGCGCAGAAGACGATGGGCATCGTGGTGATGGCGCTGGTCATCGCCGATGTGCAGAGCGCCGACGAGGCGATCCCGGTCTGGGTCAAGGTCGTGTGCGCGGTGATGCTGTCGCTGGGTACGTACGCGGGCGGCTGGCGCATCATGCGCACCCTCGGCCGCAAGATCATCGAGCTGGACCCGCCGCAGGGCTTCGCGGCCGAGACCACGGGCGCCTCGATCATGTTCGGCTCGGCGTACCTCTTCCACGCGCCGATCTCCACCACCCACGTGATCACCTCGGCGATCATGGGTGTGGGTGCGACCAAGCGCGTGAACGCGGTCCGCTGGGGTGTCGCCAAGAACATCGTCCTGGGTTGGTTCATCACGATGCCGGCCGCGGCCGTGGTCGCCGCGTTGAGCTTCTGGGTCGTCGACCTCGCGTTCGTGTAGGACCCGGGAACGAAAGCGGGCCGGCTCCCCCCACCCAGGGGGAGCCGGCCCTTTTTCTTTCTTTCGCCTTGCGGTGGCACCGCCATGCAGCACCGCAGGACGTCCGGTCCCGGTTTAGCCGAAGCGACCCGAGATGTAGTCCTCGGTCGCCTGGACGGACGGGTTCGAGAAGATCCGGTCCGTGTCGTCGAGCTCGATGAGCTTGCCGGGCTGTCCGACGGCCGAGAGGTTGAAGAAGGCGGTGCGGTCCGAGACGCGGGCCGCCTGCTGCATGTTGTGCGTCACGATGACGATCGTGAAGCGCTCCTTGAGCTCGCCGATCAGGTCCTCGATCGCCAGGGTGGAGATCGGGTCGAGGGCCGAGCAGGGCTCGTCCATCAGCAGGACCTGGGGCTCGACCGCGATGGCGCGGGCGATGCACAGACGCTGCTGCTGGCCGCCGGAGAGGCCGGAGCCGGGCTTGTTCAGGCGGTCCTTGACCTCGTTCCAGAGGTTGGCGCCCTGGAGCGACTTCTCGACGATGTCCGTGAGCTCGGACTTCTTGAAGCTGCCGTTCAGCCGCAGGCCCGCCGCCACGTTGTCGAAGATCGACATGGTGGGGAAGGGGTTCGGGCGCTGGAAGACCATGCCGACCGTGCGACGGACCGCGACGGGGTCCACGCCGGTGCCGTACAGGTTCTCGTCGTCCAGCAGGACCTTGCCCTCGACACGACCGCCGGGGGTGACCTCGTGCATGCGGTTGAGGGTGCGCAGGAAGGTGGACTTGCCGCAGCCGGACGGGCCGATGAAGGCCGTCACGGAGCGGGGCTCCACGGTCATCGAGATGTCATCGATGGCCTTGTGGGTGCCGTAGAAGGCGGACAGTCCGGAGACGTCGATTCGCTTCGCCATGAGGGGTCACTTCGCTTTCATGAGTCGCGTCAGCGACCGGTCTTCGGGGCCTTCCAGCGGGCGATGCCGCGGGCCACCAGATTGAGGATCATGACGAAGGCGATCAGGACCAGGGCCGCGGCCCATGCCCGGTCGTAGGAGGCTTCACTACCGACCTTGTACTGCTCCCAAATGTAGAGCGGGAGCGAGGACTGGGCGCCTTCGAAGGGGTTGCCGTTGATGAGCTGGGAGCCGAAGACCAGCAGCATGATCGGGGCGGTCTCGCCGGCGATGCGGGCGACGGCCAGCATCACACCGGTGGAGATACCGCCGATCGCGGTCGGGAGCACGACCTTGAGGATCACGCGCCACTTCGGCACACCGAGGGCGAGGGCGGCCTCGCGCAGCTCGTTCGGGACGAGCTTGAGCATCTCCTCGGTGGAGCGGACCACGACCGGCATCATCAGGATCGACAGGGCCATGGCGCCGGCGAAGCCGGAGGGGCCGAAGCCGAGCATCAGGTTCCAGGTCGTCAGGATGAACAGGCCCGCGACGATGGAGGGGATGCCGGTCATGACGTCGACGAAGAAGGTGACGGACTTGGCGAGGCGGCCCTTGCCGTACTCGACCAGGTACACGGCGGTCAGCAGGCCGATGGGGGCCGCGATCAGCGTGGCGAGGGCGACCTGCTCGATGGTGCCGAGGAGGGCGTGGTAGACGCCGCCGCCCTCGTCGAAGCTGGTCACGCCGTTCATGGAGTGGCTGAGGAAGTTGCCGTTCAGCAGCTTCAGGCCGCGGCTGATCGTGGTCCACATCAGCGAGAGCAGCGGGATGACCGCGAGGACGAAGCAGACCCACACGAGGGAGGTCGCGACGCGGTCCTTGGCCTGGCGGCGGTTCTCGATCACCGCGCTGGCGGTGTAGGTGACGGCGACGAAGAGCAGCGCCGCGAGCAGACCCCACTGGATCTTGCTGTCGAGGCCGAAGACGAGGCCGATGCCGCAGCCGAGGGCGATCGAGACGGCCGCGACGGCCGCCGGTGCCCAGCGGGGCAGGCCGCCGCGGGTGAGGCCGGCGGGGGCGGCGGACTTGCGGTCCCGGGTGGGGCGCGGGTCCTGGAGTGCGTGGCTCATCAGGCGTTCGCCCCCGAGAAGTCCTTGCGGCGAGCGATGATCAGGCGAGCTGCACCGTTGACCAGCAGGGTGAGCAGGAAGAGGACCAGACCGGAGGCGATCAGCGCGTCGCGGCCGAACTCGTTGGCCTCGTCGAACTTCGCGGCGATGTTCTGCGCGAACGTGCCGCCGCCCGGGTCCAGGATGTGACCGGAGATCAGGAAGCTCGGGGAGAGGACGGTCGCGACGGCCATGGTCTCGCCGAGCGCGCGGCCGAGGCCGAGCATCGAGGCGGAGATGACGCCGGAGCGGCCGAAGGGCAGCACCGACATGCGGATGACCTCCCAGCGGGTCGCGCCGAGGGCCAGGGCGGCCTCCTCGTTCATGCGCGGGACCTGGAGGAAGACCTCACGGCTGACGCTGGTCACGATCGGCAGGATCATGATCGCGAGCAGGATGCCGACGGTGAAGAGCGAACGGGCCACGCCGACCTGGGTCTTGTCGAAGACGTAGGTCCAGCCCAGGTACTCGTCGAGCCAGAGGTTCAGGCCGTTCAGCTGCGGGACGAGGAAGAGGGCGCCCCAGATGCCGTAGATGATCGACGGCACGGCGGCCAGCAGGTCGACCGTGTACGCGAGGGGCGCGGCCAGCTTGCGCGGCGCGTAGTGCGAGATGAACAGGGCGATGCCGACAGCGATCGGAACGGCGATGGCCATCGCGACGATCGAGCTGACGACGGTGCCGAAGAGCAGGACGGCGATGCCGAAGACGGGCGGGTTGGCCGACGCGTTCCAGTCGAAGGTGGTGAGGAAGTTCCCCTCGTTCTTCGACAGGGCGATCGAGGCGCGGTAGGTGAGGAAGGCGGCGATCGACGCCATGATCACCAGGAGCAGGATGCCGGAGCCCTTGGAGAGCCCGGCGAAGATCTTGTCACCGGCGCGGCCGGTGGATCCTCCGCTCTTGGCGACAGGCGGAGCCGTGTCTATCTGGGTGGGTGTGGTGGAAGCCATGGTCTTTCCGGTCTGTGTGGGGGGCAGGCCCCCTGGCGGCGGTGCACCGGATTCCCCCGGGTGAAGGGGAGGGGTCCCCGAGGTGTCGGCTGCCCGGACGGGGGTGGCCGACACCTCGGGGGTCAGGATTTAGCCGAGGCCGTTGATGACCTCGCGGACCTTGGTGTTGATCTCGGCCGGGATCGGCGCGTAGCCGTTCTCCAGCAGGACCTTCTGGCCGGCGTCCGAGGCGGCGTAGTTCAGGAAGGACTTCACGGTCGGGAGCGTCTCGGCCTTGTTGCCCTTGTCGCAGACGACCTCGTAGGTCACCAGGACGAGCGGGTAGGCGCCCTCGGCCTTGGTGGTGTAGTCGAGCTTGAGGGCCAGGTCGGAGCCGGTGCCGGCGACCTTGGCGGCGGCGATGGCCTTGGAGGCGTTCTCACCGCTGGCCTTGACCGGGGCGGCGGCACCGGTGTTCAGGTCGACGGTCTTGATGTTCTGCGAGCTGGCGAAGGAGAGCTCGAAGTAGCCGATCGCACCGTCGACCTGCTTGACCTGGGCGGCGACGCTGGAGGAGCCGGAGGCCGACTGACCGCCCGGGGCGGCCCACTTCTTCGCGGCCTCGTACGGCCAGGCGTCACCCGCGGTGGCCTTGAGGTACTTGGTGAGGTTCTCGGTGGTGCCCGAGTCGTCGGAGCGGTGGAAGGCCTGGATGGCGGTGGAGGGAAGCGTGACGCCGGGGTTCAGCTTCTTGATCGCCTCGTCGTCCCACTTCTTGATCTTGTCGTTGAAGATGTTGGCGACCGTGGCGGCGTCGAGGTTCAGCTTGTCCACGCCGGCGACGTTGAAGCCGAGGGCGATCGGGCCGCCGACCATCGGGAGGTCGATGCCCTGACCACCGGTGCAGATCTTCTTCGACTCCTCGACCTGCTCCGGCTTCAGCGCCGAGTCGGAGCCGGCGAAACCGACGGTGCCCTGGTTGAAGGCGACGATGCCCTCACCGGAGGAGGAGGACTTGTAGTTCACCTCGACGCCGGAGCAGGCGGCCATGTAGTTCTTGATCCACAGCTCGATCGCGTTCTTCTGCGCGGACGAGCCGGAGGCCAGGAGCTTGCCCTTGGCGTCGTCGCACTTGATGTCGCCCGCGGCGGCCGCGGAGGGCTTCGCCGAGCCGTCGGCGGTCTTGGTGTTGTCGTCCGAGCCGCACGCCGTGAGGACCAGGGCGCCGGACACGACAAGCGCCCCGAGGGCGGAGGCACGAAGCATGTTCTTGCGCTGAAGCTTCACTTTCGGGTGTTCCTTCCAGAAGCCGCCGGCCGCTTTCTGAATCGGGGCGGCGTGCGAAGAGGACTACGTCGGTTGTGCGCGGCTGAGCTGCTCGACCTCCGGGCGACTCGCTCCGTGCATCACCGAAATTAGGCAGAACAGGTGAAGCAGCCGACCGGGCCGAGTGAACGGATGGTGAACCGTGGCGGACGACCCGGTGCGTCCCGGCCGCGTCGCCCACAGCCGTCATCATCCGTTACCCCGACGTTATCGCGACGTGACCGCGGGCTCGGGAAGCCAGAGATGCCGGAACGCGAGACGCGCGGCCTCGACCTCGTGGCGCTGGTCGGCGTGCAGGACACCGAGGGCGTACGCCGTCGCCGGGGCGATGCGCGGGGTGCGGGCCGCCGTCGCCGAGGCGGTCGCCGCCTCGGCCGCGTCCCGGTGACGGTCCAGGGCCTCGCCCGCGGCCGCCGGGCGGGTCACGTCCTCGCCGAGGGCCTCCCGGGCGTAGCGGTGGACCCGCAGCAGGCGGCGGACCTCGTGCCAGGGCCCGTCGTGGTCCGCGTTGTACGGATGGGCCCCGTCGACCGGGGGCAGGGCCGTGACCGCCGCCGACAGTCGGGTTTCGGCCACGGACGCCAGCGGGACGAGTACCTCCGACACCCGGCCCCGGGCCGCGACCGCGTCCAGCGGCACCTCCGAGGCCAGCACCGCCACCGCGTCCGCCACCGCGTGGAAGCGGGAGGAGCCGAGGGCCTGGAGGGTGGCCGAGTGGGCGCGCGTACGGGCCAGGGTCAGCTGCCGCTCCAGCAGTGCGCCGGCCCGCGCCGAGCCCACCGTCAGCGCGCCGGCCGAACCGCGCGGGGCGGGCAGCTCCGGGGACCCTGACAGCCGGTGCAGGGCGTCCATCAGCCGGGTCAGCCGGGCCGCGTACGCGTGCTCGTCGGCCAGTGTCGAGGACAGCCACACCAGCTCGGTGCGCAGCCCGTCGGCCCAGGAGGACTCGGTCACCACCCGGAAGGTGGCCAGGGATCCGCTGATGCGGCGCGCAGCCCCCCGCAGGCCGCGCGCCGCATCGCTTCCATCGGCGGCATCGGCCCCGCTCGCCGTGCTTTCACCGTGCAGGCGCAGCGCGCGCAGGAAAGCGGTGGCCTGGGCGCGCAGGTACGTGCCGAGCACGGCACCTGCGTCCGCCGTCGCCGTAATCGGGTCATGGTTTGGCTGAGCCACGCCGGCGCCTCCGGGCGTCTATGAGCGTCTCCTGTACGTGCCGCAGCGGCTGGCCGTCCGCGTCCGTGCTGTGCCGGGTCCACTCGCCGTCCGGGCCCAGGTGCCAGGAGGAGGTGGCGTCGGACATCCCGGTTTCCAGCATCCGGTCCAGTGCCGCGCGGTGGGCCGGGTCGGCGACCCTGACCAGTGCCTCGATACGGCGGTCGAGGTTGCGGTGCATCATGTCGGCGCTGCCGATCCACACCTCGGGTTCGCCGCCGTTGCCGAAGGCGAAGACCCGGGAGTGTTCCAGGAAGCGGCCGAGGATCGAGCGGACCCGGATGTTGTCCGAGAGCCCGGGGACCCCGGGGCGCACCGCGCAGATGCCGCGCACCCAGATGTCGACGGGCACTCCCGCCTGGGAGGCCCGGTAGAGCGAGTCGATGAGGGCCTCGTCGACGATCGAGTTCATCTTGAGCCGGACGTAGGCGGGGCGGCCGGCCTTGTGGTGGGCGGCCTCCTTGTCGATCCGCGCTATCAGTCCGTCCCGCAGCGAGCGGGGCGCCACCATCAGCCGGCGGTAGGTCTCGCGGCGCGAGTAGCCGGACAGTCGGTTGAAGAGGTCGGAGAGGTCCGCGCCGACCTGCGGGTCGGCGGTGAGCAGGCCGAGGTCCTCGTAGAGCCGGGCGGTCTTGGGGTGGTAGTTGCCGGTGCCCACGTGCGAGTAGCGGCGCAGCTGGTCGCCTTCCTGGCGGACGACGAGCGACAGCTTGCAGTGGGTCTTGAGGCCGACGAGGCCGTAGACGACGTGGCAGCCGGACTCCTCCAGCTTGCGCGCCCACTTGATGTTGGCCTGCTCGTCGAAGCGGGCCTTGATCTCGACGAGTACGAGGACCTGCTTGCCGGAGTCGGCGGCGTCGATCAGGGCGTCCACGATCGGGGAGTCGCCGGAGGTGCGGTAGAGCGTCTGCTTGATGGCGAGGACGTCCGGGTCGGCGGCGGCCTGCTCCAGGAAGGCCTGCACCGAGGTGGAGAAGGAGTCGTACGGGTGGTGCAGCAGGACGTCCCGCTCACGCAGGGCGGCGAAGATGTCGGGCGCGGACGCGGACTCGACCTCGGCGAGGTCGCGGTGGGTGCCGGCGACGAACTTCGGGTACTTCAGCTCCGGGATGTCCAGCGAGGCGATGCCGAAGAGGGCGGTCAGGTCCAGCGGGCCGGGCAGCGGGTAGACCTCGGAGGCGTTGACCTTCAGTTCCTGGACCAGCAGGTCCAGTACGCCGGGGTCGATGGACTCCTCGACCTCCAGCCGGACGGGCGGGCCGAAGCGACGCCGCATGAGCTCCTTCTCCAGGGCTTGGAGGAGGTTCTCGGCGTCGTCCTCCTCCACTTCCAGGTCCTCGTTGCGGGTCACCCGGAACATGTGGTGCGCGAGCACCTCCATGCCGGGGAACAGCTCCTCCAGGTGCGCGGCGATGACGTCCTCCAGCGGGACGTAGCGCTGCGGGGAGGCCTCCAGGAAGCGGGACAGGAGCGGCGGGACCTTGACCCGGGCGAAGTGGCGGTGGCCGCTGACGGGGTTGCGTACGACCACGGCCAGGTTCAGGGAGAGGCCGGAGATGTACGGGAAGGGGTGCGCGGGGTCCACGGCCAGCGGGGTCAGCACGGGGAAGATCTGGTTGCGGAACAGGGTGAAGAGGCGGGCCTGCTCCTTCTCCGTGAGATCGGGCCAGCGGATCAGGTGGACGCCCTCCTCGGCGAGTGCCGGGGAGATGTCCTGCTGGAAGCAGGCGGCGTGCCGGGCCATGAGCTCGCGCGAGCGCGTCCAGATGAGGTCCAGCACCTCGCGGGGCTGCAGGCCGGAGGCCGAACGGGTGGCGACGCCCGTCGCGATGCGCCGCTTGAGGCCGGCCACGCGCACCATGAAGAACTCGTCGAGGTTGCTCGCGAAGATCGCCAGGAAGTTGGCGCGCTCCAGCAGGGGCGTCGTCGGATCCTCGGCGAGCTCCAGCACCCGCTCGTTGAAGGCGAGCCAGCTGCGCTCCCGGTCGAGGAAGCGTCCCGGGGGGAGCTCGTCGTCGCCGTCCTTGTCCTCGTAGGCGTCCAGATCGGCGTCGAGATCGGGTTCGAGGTCGACGTGCGGGCGGTGCGCGGAGATGGACCCTATGCGGGCATGGGCTCCGGTGACGGCCCGGCCGGGGGCGGCGCCGGGGGTGTGAGACGGGTGCTGGGCGGGGACCTCGGTGGGGTCTGCGCTGGGCTGGTGGCTCATGACTCCATTCTTCCGCGCACGCGGGAGGACAGGCACGTCGGAAGTGTCGGCCGTCAGTCGGAGTCGGGGCTGCATTGGGGGAGAGTCGCAAGCGCGTCTGAATGCCTGGTTAATGGCGTGTGGCTTCCCGGGTCCGGCGGGGTGCACGAACCGCCTCCCGGCGGGGTGGCGGGGGCCGGTGTGCCCCGGCGTGCGCGGGTGCGGCGCCGTGGCGGGGGCGCCGCCCTCGGGCCCCCGCCGGGCGCTGCCCGGACCCCCGCCTCGAACGCCGGCGGGGCTGGTTCGGCCCGGCGGGGCTTGGATCCGGCGGGGCCGGGGCGGTCAGCTTTCCGTGCGGTACATCAGGTCCACCTCGTGGGTGGTGAAGCCGAGGCCCTCGTACACCGCCAGGGCCGCCGGATTGTCGGCGTCCACGTAGAGCATGGCCGTCGGCAGGCCCTGGGCCGCCAGGTGGCGCAGGCCGATCGCGGTGAGGGCCTTGCCGAGACCGCCGCCCTGGGCGCCGGGGCGGACGCCGACCACGTAGACCTCGCCGAGCTGCTCGGCCGCGTGGACCTTCGTCCAGTGGAAGCCGACGAGCTCGCCGTCGCGTTCCGCGAGGAAGAAGCCCTTGGGGTCGAACCACGGCTGCGCGATCCGGTCGTCCAGGTCGCGCTGGGTCAGCGAGCCCTGCTCGGGGTGATGGGCGAAGGCGGCCGCGTTCGCCGCGAGCCAGGCCGCGTCGTCGGCGCCGGGCACGAAGGTGCGTACGGTCACCCCGGGCGGGAGCACCGGCTCCGGCAGCGGGGCTCCTCCTGCCAGTGGCCGGCGCAGCTGGCGCAGCTCGCGGAAGAGGGTCAGGCCGAGCACCTGCGCGAGGTGCCGGGCGGCGGACTTGCCGCCGTGCGCCCAGACCCGCAGTCGTTTGCCGGAGGCGGCCAGCAGGGCCGTGCCCATGGCCCGCCCGTGGCCGCGCCCGCGCAGAGCCGGGTGTACGACGAGTTCGGCGGCCGGGGCCTCCACCGGGTCGGTGTCCTCCAGTTGCCCGTAGGCGGAGAGCCGGCCGCCCTCGGTGAGCAGGAGGTGCCGGATCCCCTCGCGCGGCCCCCCGCGCAGCTGGAGCCGGCCCTGTTCGGACACGGCGGTGGTGCCGTCCGTACGTGCCGCGTCGTCGATGAGGTCGAGTACGGCGCTCGCCTGTTCCTCCGTCAGCTCGTCGAGGGTCTGAATCTGCCGTCCCGGCTCCAGGGCCGCTGCTGCGTCAGTCATGACACGAGCCTACGACCGCCGTGGGGAGGGGTGGAGTGCGGGCGCGTGGTCGGTGCTTCTTCTGCGCGTAACCAACGCGATACCGCTACCCCCTGGTAGAGCTACGCGCGTTGACCTTAGGCTTCGGCGGACCTCCCAAGTCTTACCGCTGTCACATAAGGGGACTAAATGTCAGCGACGCCACAACGGCACCGCCGAACCCGCCGGTTGACCCTCACCGCTCTCGCCGTCACGGCCGGGGCCGGAGCGATGGTCGCGGCCGCACTTCCGGCCGGTGCCGCGAGTGGTGGCGGTGCGGCCAAGAGCCGGACCGTCGATGTACAGATGCTGTCGTTCAACGACTTCCACGGCACCCTGGAGCCCCCGCAGGGCTCCTCCGGCACCGTGACCGAGCGTCAGGCCGACGGCACCACCAAGGCCATACCCGCGGGTGGTGTCGAGTACCTGGCGACCAGCCTGCGCGAGGCCCGCAAGGGCCACGAGTACTCCGTCACGGCCGCGGCCGGTGACATGATCGGCGGCAGCCCGATGCTGTCCGGGCTCTTCCACGACGAGCCGAGCATCGAGGCGCTGAACAAGATCGGCCTGGACGTCTCCAGCGTCGGCAACCACGAGTTCGACGAGGGCAAGACCGAGCTGCGCCGCATGGGTTACGGCGGCTGCCACCCGGTCGAGGGCTGCTTCGAGTACGGCAAGGACTTCACCGGCGCCGAATTCCAGTACCTCGCGGCCAACGTCACGGACGAGAAGACCAAGCGTCCGCTGATGTCGCCCACCTACATCTGGAAGAAGGGGGACGTGAAGATCGGCTTCATCGGCGTCACCCTGGAGGGCACTCCGGACGTCGTGACCGCCGAGGGGGTCAAGGGCCTCAAGTTCGGCGACGAGGTCGAGACGATCAACAAGTACGCCGCCGAGCTGAACAAGCAGGGCGTGAAGTCGATCGTGGCGCTGATCCACGAGGGCGGCCTGCCCGCCAACGGCGCGTACAACTACGACTGTGACGTCCCGGGCGCCGGCGCCGGCATCTCGGGCGCGATCGTGGACATCGCCAAGAACGTGGACTCCAAGGTCGACGCGCTGGTCACCGGTCACACGCACCAGGCCTACGCCTGCAACATCCCGGACCCGGCGGGCAACCCGCGCACGGTGACCTCGGCCGCCTCCATCGGCCGCCTGTTCACCGACACCACCCTCACCTACGACCGGCAGACCAAGGACATCGTCCGTACGCCGATCACCTCGCCGAAGCCGGTGAACAAGATCGTGGGCCGGGAGCAGCCGAAGGCCCCGGACATGACCGAGCTGATCGACCGTTGGAAGGCGCTGGCGGCCCCGATCGCCAACCGTCCGCAGGGCTTCATCTCGGCCGACATCCCCGGCCGCGGTTCCGAGGCGCCCGAGAAGCCGCTGGGCGACCTGATCGCCGACGCGCAGCTCGAAGCGCTCGCCCCGGCGGACAAGGGCGGCGCGCAGCTGGCCGTCATGAACCCGGGCGGCATCCGCTCGGACCTCGCCTACAAGGCCTCGGGTGACGAGGGCGACGGTGTGGTGACGTACGGCGAGTCCTTCACGGTCCAGCCCTTCACCAACATGATGAACATCGTGGACCTGACCGGCGCGCAGCTGATCACCGCGCTCCAGCAGCAGGTCAGCGGCCCGGTCAACGGGGCGAACCCGAAGATCCTGCAGGTGTCGAAGGGCTTCACCTACACCCTGGACATGACGAAGGCGGGCGCGGACCGCGTCGTCGTGGACTCGGTGAAGCTGAACGGCGTGCCGCTCGACCTGGCGAAGACCTACCGGGTCGCGATGAACGAGTTCCTCGCGGGCGGCGGTGACGGCTTCACCGTCCTGAAGGAGCACAAGAACAAGCTCGTGGGCGCGTCCGACCTGGACTGCTTCAACGCCTACCTGACGAAGAACTCCTCGGCGGCGGCCCCGATCGTCCCGCCGGCGGCGAACCGGATCACCGTCATCAAGTAACACCGCGTGCGGTAGCCCTGGAGGGGCGGCGGGCCATGGGCCCGCCGCCCCTTCGGCTTTTCCCCGTGCACCCCCGTGGCGCGGGGAGGACGGATCAGAGGGTGGCCAGGAACGTCCCGACCGCGGTGTGGAAGCCGTCCGGGTTCGTGAACGGCACGAAGTGGTCGCCGTCGAGGGGCGCGTACGAGGTCTTCGGGCGCCGGGCGACCATCGCGTCGGCCATGGGCTGCGTGAGCGCCTGGCTGTCGGTGCCGTGGATCAGCAGGGCCGGGCAGGTGCTCGCGAGCCAGGTGCCCCAGTGGTCGCCCTCGCAGGCGTGGATGGAGTCGAGCATGTCCTGCGGGTGGTAGGCCAGGCGCCATCCGGTGCCGTCGGTCAGGGGGCGCAGTCCGTCGGCGACGAAGGGCGCGGCCGGTCCGGCGGCGGCGAGGAGTTCCTCGCGGGTGGGGGCGGTGTAGGGGAGGCCGCCCAGGAAGTCCCACCAGTTCTGTCCGGTGGGGATGCGGATCTCGACGGTGGCGTCGACGTCGATGAGCGCGGAGATCCGGTCGGGGTGGGTGGCGGCGAGGTGGCAGGCGTTGAGGCCGCCGAGGGAGTGGCCGAGGAGCGGCACCGGGGTGTCGATGCCCAGGTGGTCGAGGAGGGCGACGGCGTCGCGTACGTAGCCCTCGCGGTGGTGATCGGGCGCGCGGTCGGAGTCCCCGTGGCCGCGCTGGTCGGGGGCGATGACCCGCCAGGCGTCGCCGAGGGCGGCGGCGAGGCCGGTGAAGGCGAGGGCTTCGGACATGCCGCCGTGCAGGGCGAGGAGTGGGCGGCCCGTGCCGCCGAAGTCCACGTAGGACAGGGTGCGGTCGTCGATCTTCATCTCGTGGCGCTGCATGGTGGTCCTCCCCGTTTCGTCGATCTTTGTCGATCTGCCGATGGCTGCAGCCTGCCAGGATTTGGGCAAGCGCGCAATACGTTCGTCTTGCGCGCTTGCCCAAGAGGGGGCGCGGCTACGATCCCCGCATGGGAAATCGCGAGGACCTGCTGGCCGGAGCCCGGCACTGCCTGGAGGAGAAGGGCTATCTGCGCACGACCGTGCGCGACATCGCCACGGCCTCGGGGGTGAGCATGGCCGCGATCGGCTATCACTTCGGGTCCCGGGAGGCCCTTCTCAACCAGGCGCTGTTCGCCGCCATGGAGGAGTGGGCCGCGGGAGCCGGTCGACTCACCGGTGAGGGGGAGACCGCCGGGGAGCGCTACGCCGACACCTGGGACCGCAAGATCCGCGACTTCGGCGAGATGCGCTGGCTCTGGCTGGCGTCCGTCGAGGCCTTCGTCCACGCGCAGTCCTCGCCCGAGCTGCTCGCGATCCTCGCCGAGGGGCAGCGCCGCAATCGCCGGATGGTGGCCGCGGCCCTGCGCGGGGTGCCGCCGCAGGAGGTCTCCGAGGAGGACGTACGGGCTCTCGGGTCGATGCACATCGCGCTGCTCAGCGGGGTGATGGTGCAGACCCTGACCGATCCGGAGCAGGCGCCCGACGGGCGCGAGCTGCTCCAAGGACTGCGCTCCATGGTCGAGTTGCTCGAAAGCTGACCCCTACCGACAGGTAGCAAAGCTGACGTGTGCACGCCATAATCCGGCCATCATCGGGTCGGCGAAGGGGCGGACATGGGCATCGGCATGGGCATCGGCACGAGCTCGGGTACGGGCGCGGGCACGAGCACGGGCGTGGACCGGCGGGCGTTCCTGGTCGGAGCACTGGCCGCGGGCGCTGCCCTCGGACTGGGCGCCGCACCCGCCTCGGCCGCGACGCTCGGCACCCAGGACTGGATGGCCGGCCTCGGCGACTCCACCGCCCTCCAGCGCATGACCATCCCCGGCACCCATGACTCCGGCGCCACCAAGGGCGGCCTCTACGTCGCCTGCCAGAACACCTCGATCGCCCAGCAGCTCGACTCGGGGATCCGCTTCCTCGACATCCGCTGCCGGGTCACCGGCGGCTCCTTCGCCATCCACCACGCGGCGTTCTTCCAGGACCTGATGTTCGGGGACGTCCTCGTCGCCTGCTGGAACTTCCTCGCCGCGCACCCTTCCGAGACGGTCCTGATGCGCGTCAAGCAGGAGTACTCCGGGGAGAGCGACGCCACCTTCCGCGCCGTCTTCGACGACTACCTGAACAACCGCGGCTGGCGGCCCCTGTTCCGGATCGCCGACTCCCTGCCCACCCTCGGACAGGCCCGCGGCAAGGTGGTCCTGCTCGCCGACAACGGCGGCCTGCCGGGCCTGCGCTACGGCGACGGCAACGTCTTCGACATCCAGGACGACTACAACACGGAGCCCTTCGCCAAGCGCGGCCGGATCGAGAACCACTTCCGCAAGGCCGTCCAGCAGCCCGGCAAGCTCTTCGTCAACTACGTCAGCACCGCCGCCTACATGCCCCCGCGCTGGAACTCCGACCGCCTGAACCCGCAGGTCCACGGCTTCGTCGACGGCGGGGAGATGGCCGGCCGGACCGGGCTCGGCATCGTCCCCATGGACTTCCCGAACACCCGCTCCGGCCTGGTCACCTCACTGATCCGGCACAACTGACGGATCGGACGGCGGCGGCGTCGGCGCCCCCGGGATGTGGAGCACCGCCTCCGTGCCCGGGCCCCCGTCGGCCGCCGCCCGCAGCTCGGCGCTGCCGCCCGCACGCGCCGCCGTACGGGCCACGATCGACAGGCCCAGCCCGCTGCCGGGCAGGGCGCGGGCCGACTCGGACCGCCAGAACCGCTCGAAGACGTGCGGCAGGTCCTCGGCCGGGATGCCCGGACCGTGGTCCCGTACGGTCAGCCGGCCCGCCCGCAGCGACACCTCGACGGTGCCGCCCGGCGGGCTGAACTTCACCGCGTTGTCCAGGACGTTGACGATTGCCCGCTCCAGCGCCGCCGCCTCGCCCCGGACGTACCAGGGCCGCAGGTCCGAGTCGAAGCGGAGCTCCGGACCCCGCAGCCGGGCCCGGGACAGCGCGGCCCTGGCGATCTCGTGCAGGGCGACCACTCCGAGCGGGCCGGGGGAGGCCGCGTCCGGCCGGGACAGCTCCTGCAGGTCGCCGATCAGGGAGGCCAGCTCCGTCATCTGCGCCTTGACCGAGGCCAACAGCTCCCGCCGGTCGTCGGGCGGGATGGCCCGGCCGGTCTCCTCGCTGCGGGCGAGCAGCTCGATGTTGGTGCGCAACGAGGTCAGCGGGGTGCGCAGCTCGTGGCCGGCGTCCGCGATCAGTTGGGCCTGCCGCTCCTGGGAGGAGGCGAGGGCCGCCGTCATCGAGTTGAAGGACCGCGACAGGCGGGCGATCTCGTCGTCCCCCTCGTCGGGGATCCGTACGGTCAGGTCCTCGGTCCGGGCGATGTGCTCGACGGCGTCGGTCAGTTCGTCGACCGGCTGCAGTCCCGTACGGGCCACCCACAGGCCGGCGGCGCCCGCGCCGACGACCCCGATGCCGCAGACCAGGAGCAGCACCCAGGCCAGGGTGGACAGGGGCTTGTCGATGTCGGCGAGCGGCTTGGCCACGGACAGCGCGGCGGGCTGACTGCCCACGAGGGCGGGCTGCGTGTAGACGCGGACCGGGATGCCGTTGGAGGTGGTCGCGTCGTAGAGCACGGGGCCCCGGCGCCGCTGGGCGACCTCCAGGTCGATCGCGGTGACCTTCAGGGTGTTGTTGCCGTCGACCCAGCAGTGGCCGCCGTCCTGCAGCACGATCTGCACCTGGGCGCTGAGGTTGTTGGCCGCCTGGTCCGGCAGGGGCGGACCGGGGACGCAGCGCAGCTTGGCGTAGACCTGGTTGGCCTGGGCCGCGGCATCGGTGGCGCGCAACGAGCTGTCCAGCTGTTCGCTCAGCTGGGTGCGGACCATCACCCAGGACACCCCCGCCACGCCCGCGACCGCGAGCGCCACCGCCACCGTGACCAGCAGGGCGAGGCGGGAGCGCAGCGGCAGCGCGCGGAATCTGGCCGTAGGGCTCACTCCGGCCCGCTCTCGCCGGCGCGCAGGGCGTAGCCGACCCCGCGCACGGTGTGGACCAGGCGCGGCTCGCCGCCCGCCTCGGTCTTGCGGCGCAGGTACATCACGTACACGTCCAGGGAGTTGGAGCTGGGCTCGAAGTCGAAGCCCCAGACGGTCTTGAGGATCTGCTCGCGGGTCAGGACCTGGCGGGGGTGCGCGAGGAACATCTCCAACAGGGTGAACTCGGTCCGGGTCAGCTCCACCGGCCGCCCGGCCCGGGTGACCTCGCGGGTCGCGAGGTCCATGCGCAGGTCGGCGAAGGTCAGGGCGTCCTCGTGGCTCTCGCCCACCGCCTGCGGGGCGGCGTAGGAGCTGCGGCGCAGCAGGGCGCGGACCCGGGCGAAGAGCTCGTCGAGTTCGAACGGCTTGACGAGGTAGTCGTCGGCGCCCGCGTCGAGGCCGGTGACGCGGTCGCCGACGGTGTCGCGGGCGGTGAGCATCAGGATCGGCGTCACGCTGCCGGAGGCCCGCAGCCGGCGGGCGGCCGTCAGCCCGTCCATCCGGGGCATCTGGATGTCCAGGACGATCAGGTCGGGGGCGTACGAGGCCGCCCGGTCGAGGGCGTCGAGCCCGTCGACGGCCGTCTGCACGGCGTACCCCTCGAAGGCGAGACTGCGGCGCAGGGCCTCGCGTACGGCCGGTTCGTCGTCGACGACGAGGATCCGCGCTTCGCCTTCGGCGGGGTTCATGGATGGGTCTCCCGGAGGTGGTGGTCGGCCGTGGAGTGCGGCACGGGACGGCGCCTCCAGCCTCGCACGGGTGGGTCAGAAGCTGGTGCCGAAGCCGTCCGCGGCGGAGCCGGAGCCGGAGCCGGAGTCGGGGTCGGTGTCGGAGGAGCCCGCGCCGCCGGGGCCGCCCTTGCGCAGGGAGTCCAGGTCGGCCTTGATCGTGTCGACGGGGATGGCGAAGCCGAGGCCGACGCTGCCGGCGGCCGCGTTGCCGGAGGCGGGGGAGTAGATCGCGGAGGGCATGCCCACGATCCGGCCGTTCATGTCGACGAGGGCGCCGCCGGAGTTGCCCGGGTTGAGGGAGGCGTCCGTCTGGAGGGCCTTGTACGAGGTGGTGTCGGAGCCGGTGTTCCCGTTGAACTGGCGGCCGCCGAAGGAGAACGGCCAGCTGTCCTCGCCCTGCTGCCGGCCCTGCGGGGACTGCTGCTCCGACTTCGGCACCTTCACCTCGCGGTTGAGGGCGGAGACGATGCCGCTGGTGACGGTGCCGGTGAGGCCGTCGGGGGAGCCGATGGCGACGACCTGGTCGCCGACCTTGACGCCGCCGGAGTCGCCGAGTGTGGCGGGCTTCAGCCCGGAGGCGCCCTGGAGCTTGATCAGCGCCAGGTCCTTGGCGGGGTCGGTGCCCACGATCTTGGCCGGGTACTTCTTGCCGTCGCTCATCGTCACCTGGACCTCGGCGGCGCCGCTCACCACGTGGTTGTTGGTGACGATCTCGCCGTCGGCGGTCAGGACGATGCCGGAGCCGGTGCCCTGGCCGGAGCCGGTACGGACGTCGATGCGCACGACCGAGGGGCTGACCTGCTCGGCGACTCCGGCGACGGTGCCGGAGCTGGACCGCGAGACGGTGGTGCCGTCGACCCCGCCGGTGCCGCCGGCCTGCCGGTCCATCAACTGCTCGACGGCGGCCGCCGTACCGCCACCGACCAGGGCCGCGGCGAGCGCCACGGCGGCCAGCAGGGCGACGGGCCGCTTGGCACGGGGAGCGGGGGCGGCGGCGTGGGCGGGCCCCTGAGAGCCGCCGCCCTCGTACCCGCCGCCCTCGTACCCGCCGCCTTCGCCCGCGCCGCCCGCGCCCGCCGGGACCGTCTCGCCCCGGATGACCTGCGGCTGCGGCTGGTGCGCCTCGTGCCAACCGGGTGCGGCGGGCGGGTACGAGGGCGGCGGCGGGTAGGCCGCCGCCCCTGCGCCGGCCGCGGGGTACGCGCCGAACGGCGCGTGCGGGGCCGGGCTGTTCTCCTGCGGGTACTCGCCTTCGCGGCGGAAGCTGTCGGTCATGACACAGACTCTGACCGCCGATCATGAGAGCTTCCTGAGTCAGGCCTGAGAAGCCCGACAGAACCGGGTACGAGCGACATGAGAACCGGCCTTGACCCTCGACCTGGTGGAGGTCCCAGAGTCACGGGTGTGGAGAGCGAGATGCACAGCATTGGTGAGATGGGCCGCGCCAGCGGGCTGGGCGTGAGCGCGCTGCGCTTCTACGACCGGGCGGGCGTCCTGCCGCCCGCCCGGGTGGATCCGGCGACCGGATACCGCTGGTACGCCCCCGAACAGCTCGACGAGGCCCGGCTGCTGGCCCGGCTGCGGCAGGCGGGGATGCCGCTCGCGGACATCCGGCTGGTGCTGGCGGCCTGGTCCGGCGGGGACACCGGCCTGGTGCCCCGGCTGCTGGACGGGCACCTGCGACGCCTCGAACGCGAGCTCGCCGATGCGCGCGGCGCGCTCTCCGCGGTACGCGCGCGACTCGGACACAAGGAGAACACCATGACCACCACCACCGCCCCCACCACCCGGCTGACCGTGCCCGCCACGGAGTTCGCGGCCGCGCTGGACGCCGTACGCTTCGCCGCCGGGACCGACCCCGAGCTGCCGGTGCTCGGCGGGATCCACTTCGACGTGGAGGAGGCGGACCTGCACGTCGTGGCCACCGACCGCTACCGGATGGCCGTGGCCCGCGCCTCGACCACCGGCCACGGCGGCGAGCGGATCCGGCTGACCGTGCCCGCCCCGCTCGTGGACGCCATGCGGGCCCTGCTGAGCGACGACTCCCCGGCCGTGCTCACCGTGGACGGGGACGGGATCGAGCTGGAGACGCAGGGCCGCCGCGTCGCCGGGCGGGTCCTGGGCGAGGAGTTCCCCGACTACCGCCGCCTGACCCGGCTCCCCGAGGGCCGCCGTATCCCGCTGGACGTGCCGACCCTGCGCACGGCCCTCGTCGGGCAGGACGGTGAACGGTGCGCCCTCCTCCTGACCGACACCGTGACCGTCGCCGACGAGGCGGACGAGCCCGGCACCGGGGATCTGGTCGGGGTCGACCCCACCTTCCTCCTCGACGCGCTCGCCGTCGGGGACGACGCCATGCTGCTGGAGTACGTGGGCCCCAAGGCTCCGCTGGTGCTCCTGTGCCCCGACACCGAGGACGCCTACTCCCTGCTGATGCCGTGCACGCTCGACGCGTGACCTGAGCTCAGCGGCAGCCGCAGGAGCGGCGGATCACCAGCGCCGACGGGAACTGCTTCAGCCGTTCCCGTCGGGAGCCGGCCACGCGCAGGCCGTCGTCCAGGACCAGGTCGACGGCCGCACGGGCCATCGCCGGGCGGTCCGAGGCGATCGTGGTCAGCGGCGGGTCGGTGAGGGCGGCTTCCTTGACGTCGTCGAAGCCCGCGACGGCCAATTCCCCGGGCACGTCGATGCGCAGCTCGCGCGCGGCGCGCAGCACACCGATGGCCTGGTCGTCCGTGGCGCAGAAGATGGCCGTCGGCCGGTCGGGCCGCGCCAGGACCTCCAGGGCGACCGTGTACGCGTCGTAGCGGTTGTACGGGGCCTCGATGAGCCGGCCCTCGACCGAACGGCCGGCCTCCTGCATGGCCCGCCGCCAGCCCTCGACGTGGTCGGCCACCGGGTCGCCGACGGACGGGGTGTTCTCGACGCCGCCGATGCAGGCCACGTACTCGTGCCCGTGCTCCAGCAGGTGGCGGGTGGCGAGCTGGGCGCCGCCGATGTCGTCGGTGACGACGGCGACGTCGTCGATCGCCTCCGGGCGCTCGTGCAGCAGCACGATCCGGGCGTCCCAGGCCTCGATCTCCGACGCGGCGCGCTCGCTCATGCCCTGGCTGACGAGGATCAGGCCCGAGACCCGCATGCCGAGGAAGGCGCGCAGGTAGTGGACCTCGCGCTCGTCCCGGTAGTCGGAGTTGCCGACCAGCACCATCTTCCCGCGCTCGGCGGCGGCCTGTTCGACCGCGTGCGCCATCTCCGCGAAGAAGGGCTGCCGGGCGTCCGGGACGATCATGCCTATGAGGTCGGTGCGCCGCGAAGCCATCGCCTGGGCGACCCGGTCCGGGCGGTAGCCCAGGTCCTTGATCGCGGCGAGGACACGCTCGCGCGTGGCCGGGGCAACCGGCCGGGGTCCGTTGTTGATGACGTAGCTCACGACGGCGGTAGACGTACCCGCAAGTCGTGCAACGTCATCCCGCGTCACCTTGGCCACGCGCGGCAGTCTACGCGGGGTGACCTACCTCTGGGCAGGGCGTCCGGCCGAGTGGATGCTCACAGCGTCTTCGGCCGATCGGGTGACGGCCGGGGCCGGCTGCGCGGCGGTCTGGGCCGCTGCCTTGGCGGCCGCCTGGGCCGCGGCTTCCGCCGCCGCACGCTCGACCTTCTCCGGCGTGACGAAGCGGTAGCCGACGTTGCGGACCGTCCCGATCAGGGACTCGTGCTCGGGGCCGAGCTTGGCGCGCAGCCGCCGTACGTGCACGTCGACGGTCCGGGTGCCGCCGAAGTAGTCGTAGCCCCAGACCTCCTGCAGCAGCTGGGCGCGGGTGAAGACCCGGCCCGGGTGCTGGGCGAGGTACTTGAGCAGCTCGAACTCCTTGAAGGTGAGGTCCAGCACGCGCCCCTTGAGCTTGGCGGAGTACGTGGCCTCGTCCACCGACAGGTCGCCGTTGCGGATCTCCATCGGGGAGTCGTCCGAGCCCAGCTGCTGGCGGCCGGTGGCCAGCCGCAGCCGCGCCTCGACCTCGGCCGGGCCCGCGGTGTCCAGCAGGACGTCGTCGATGCCCCAGTCGGCGGTGACGGCCGCCAGGCCGCCCTCGGTGACGACCAGGATCAGCGGACAGCCGGGTCCGGTGGAGCGCAGGAGCTGGCACAGCGACCGCACCTGCGGCAGGTCGCGGCGGCCGTCCACGAGGATGACATCGGCTCCCGGGGTGTCCACCAGGGCGGGGCCCTCGGCCGGGGCGACCCGGACGTTGTGCAGCAGCAGGCCGAGGGCGGGCAGCACCTCGGTGGACGGCTGCAGGGCGTTGGTGAGCAGCAGGAGTGAGCTCACGACCGACCACCCGCCCGGGTCGGACGGTGGTGCACGGTTCGCTGGTCCATCACGTCGGTTCCTCCTCGGTCCCGTCGAGGACATGCGCGGTACTGCTTCGTACGTTGTGCCCGGCGTCCCCGCGGCCCCGCGCCCTGGGGTCCGCATGGATACCACTGTTCTCGGTTCGTTCAACGTGCTGAAAGCACAAAAGGACCCGGGGGCAACGTTGCCCGGATCCTCTCGCCAAGCAGAATAGCCCACCCGTCGATGCGTGGCAGAGGCTTCTTCCGCTTCCACTTCTGTGGTTCATGCCACGCTCCGGCCCTGCATGAGCCCAGGTTTCACCGGATCGGGGGCCCGCCGAGCGGTACCTCGGGGCCGGCGGGCGCACACCCGGCGCGTCGGGGCACGCGGGGGTCGGCAGCGGGAGGGGCCATCATGGAGGCCGACGGTAGAGAGCCGACGATAGGAGCTGCAGTGGCAACCGGAACCATCCGCTACTGGGCGGCGGCCAAGGCCGCGGCCAAGACGGCGGAGGAGCCGTACTCGGCGGGCACACTCGCCGAGGCGCTCGACGCCGTGCGGGAGCGCCACCCGGGTGAGCTGACCCGGGTCCTGCTGCGCTGCTCCTTCCTCGTGAACGACGAGCCTGTGGGCAAGCGCCCGCATGATTCCGTCCCGCTGACCGAGGGGGGCACCGTCGAGGTGCTCCCGCCGTTCGCGGGCGGGTGAGCGGGAGCCGATGAGTACGCCTGAGGAACAGCAGCGCCGGCAGTACGCGCAGCAGCAGCACCAACAGCAGCAGCAGGAACAGCACCAGCCGCAGGAACAGCAGCAGGATCCGTACGGGACCCAGACCTGGCAGTCCGACACCTGGGACACCAGCTACCAGCCGGTGCATCCGCCGCTGGGCGCGGTGCCCGGGCAGCCGGTGGCGCCCGAGGGCTGGTTCCGTGAGGAGGCCCCGGCGGCCCCCGCCGCCCCGGGCCCCTGGCCGGACGGCTCCGCCTCCGCCGCCGGTGGCTACGCCCCCGCCCAGGCGCCGACGCCCGACCCGTACCCGCAGCAGCCGGCGGGGCCGGAGAGCTGGTACCGCGACGAGGTCCAGGCCCCGGCTCCCGCTCCGGCTCCCGCTCCGGCTCCCGTGCAGGGCTGGCCGCAGGGCGCCGAGACGGCCTACCTGCCGCCGTACCCCGGCCCCGAGCAGCAGCCGCAGCAGCAGCCGGTCGCTCCGGAGGGCTGGTTCCGCGACGAGGCCCCGGCCCAGGCTCCCGCACCGGCCCCCGCCCCGGCTCCGGTCCAGGACTGGCCGCAGGGCGCCGAGACGGCCTACCTGCCGCCGTACCCCGGCCCCGAGCACGACCCGCAGCCCCAGTCCCAGCCGCAGCCGCAGCCGCAGCCGCAGTCCCAGCCCCGGCAGCACCGGAAGCCGCCGGTGGCCGACGAGTCCGCCGCCGAGCGGACCGCCTACCTCCCGCCGCAGCCGGCCGCCGCCGCGGGCGAGGACCCGGCCGAGGCCCCGGGTGAGCCGCTGGAGATCACCTCCTGGTCCCCGCCCACCCTCGCCGGCAACACCCTGCGCGCCGTCGACCCGGCCCAGGCGCGCGCCGAGGGCCGGTCGCCGATCATCGACCCCGGCCCGCAGTCCGCCATACTGACCGCCGTTCTCGGGCTGCTGCTCGCCGTGGCCGCCGCCGTCGGGCAGTACGCCCTGCTCCTGCCGCTGATCGCCCTGCAGGGCCTCACGGCTGCCGGCTGGTTCCGGCTCAACGGCATGTGGCCCGCCCGCCAGGGCATCGCCCTCGCCTTCGCCGGAGCCGTCGCCGCCGACGCGGCCGTGCTCGCCGTCGACCCCTCGTACGGGCCCGGCGCGATCGTCGGGACCCTGGGCGCCTGGGTGCTGCTCACGCTCGTCCTGCAGCTGCGCAGCCACGCCGATCCCGACGAGCGGATGTACGGGCTGATGGCCTCGGTGGCCTCGGCCGCCCTCGCCATCATCTGCGCCGGCTATCTCGCGGCCGACTCCGCCGCCGCCACGGTCGGCGCCGCGGCCGTCGCGGTCGCCGTCTTCGCCCGGGCGCTGCCGCTGCCCACCGCTCCCTCGGTCGGCGTCTCGCTGGCCGCGGCCACCGGCGCCGGCATCGCGGTCGGCGGGCTGACCTCGGTCGGTACGGGCGGGGCGCTGATCGGCCTCGTCGCCGGGGTGTGCGCGCTGGTCGGCCTGCGCGTCGCGGCGTACGACTACCCGTCGAAGTTCGTGCACATGACGGCCGGTGTGGCCCTGCCGCTCGCGGCGGCCGCCCCCGCCGTGTACCTGATCGGCCGGGTGGTGGGCTGATCCCTGCCTGACGGCGGGCATGGTCAACTAGACCGCACGTACCGACTAGTAGGGGGAGGGAACGTGCGTTTCCTGCGCGTCGTTGTGATCATCGGAGTGGTTCTCGGGGGCCTGTTCGTGGGCGTGGACCGCTGGGCCGCGAGCTACGTCGAGAACCGGCTGGCCGACCGAATACAGGCGCGGCAGGGCCTGGCCGGTTCCTCGGAGGTGGAGGTCCACGGCTTCCCCTTCCTGACCCAGGTGCTCAACCGCGATCTCGACCGGGTCGACCTCAAGCTGCGGGGCGTCGAGATCACCGCCGAGGACCGCAGGACGCGGCTCTCGGAGCTGGACGCGAGCTTTCGCGGCGTGAAGCTGAACGGTGACTACAGCGGCGGCACCGCCGCGCGGGCCGAGGGCACGGCGCTGATCACGTACGCCGACCTGACGGCGGCCTCGCAGACCGGCGCGACCCTCTCCTACGGCGGGGCGCCGGGCAAGGTGAAGGTCACCGCGGCGGTGGACCTCCTCGGCAAGACCCTGACGCACAGCGTGGTGTCGACCGTCACCCTGGAGGACGCGCCCGGCGGAAAGGGCGGCAAGATCGTCCGCGTGCGCGCCGACGAGGTGCCGGGCGGGAGCGTTCCCGGGGTCGAGAAGCTGATCCGCAAGAAGACCGACTTCGACCGCAATCTCGACAGCGGCATGCCGGCCGGACTCCAGCTCTCGTCCCTGACCTCGGACGAGGCCGGTGTGCACCTCACGCTGGGCGGTACGAACGTGGTGGTGGCCGGATCGTGAGACGGCGCGGTCCGATCCGCAGAAGGACGGGCCGCACGGCGGGCACCCGGGGCGGCGCGGCGGCCGCCCAGGGGCCTTTGATCCCACTATTCGGACGATCCTGTCTCGACATATGACACACCGGTGACAGGGCGGCCGATTCGTCCCTACGATCCATGGCTATGAAGCATCAGCAGGCGGACCTCACGAAGCGACGGGCAGTAGACCTGTGTCGCGTCGCCGCCATGCTCTGTCGATCCATGTGACCTGTGAGCGCATCCGCTCCATCGACCGGACGACGGCCCTACGGCCCTTCCCGCGTGACCGCACCAGCCTCCTGAACCCCTGACGCCTCCCCGCGCAGGACCTCGAGCGCACCCGCAGGCACGCAGTACGCGTCACCCGCACAGCCCCGCCGCACACTGCCCCGGAGGAGAACATCATGAGCCGCAGCGACGTCCTCGTAGACGCCGACTGGGTCGAGGCCCACCTGAACGACGCCGATGTCGTGATCGTCGAGGTGGACGAGGACACGTCCGCGTACGACAAGAACCACATCACCAACGCGGTTCGGATCGACTGGAAGACCGACCTCCAGGACCCGGTCCGCCGCGACTTCGTGGACCAGGAGGGCTTCGAGAAGCTCCTCTCCGCCAAGGGGATCTCCAACGACGACACCGTCGTCCTCTACGGCGGCAACAACAACTGGTTCGCGTCCTACGCCTACTGGTACTTCAAGCTCTACGGTCACCAGGACGTGAAGCTCCTCGACGGCGGCCGCAAGAAGTGGGAGCTCGACTCCCGCGACCTGGTCGACGGCAAGGAGGTCCCGAACCGCCCGGCCACCACGTACAAGGCCAAGGCCCAGGACACCTCCATCCGCGCCTTCCGCGACGACGTCGTGGCCGCGATCGGCTCCCTGAACCTGGTCGACGTGCGTTCGCCCGACGAGTTCTCCGGCAAGCTGCTCGCCCCGGCGCACCTCCCGCAGGAGCAGTCGCAGCGCCCCGGTCACGTGCCGAGCGCCCGCAACATCCCGTGGTCGAAGAACGCCAACGACGACGGCACCTTCAAGTCGGACGACGAGCTGACCGCCCTGTACCAGGCGGAGCAGGTCGATCTGGCGAAGGACACCATCGCCTACTGCCGCATCGGTGAGCGCTCCGCGCTCACGTGGTTCGTGCTGCACGAGCTCCTGGGCCAGGAGAACGTCAAGAACTACGACGGTTCGTGGACCGAGTACGGCTCGCTCGTCGGCGTGCCGATCGAGCTCGGCCCCAACAAGTAATCCAGATCAGCGGGCACGCGACGCCCTCGTAGGTACGACTTCTCTCAGGACAGGACAGAGAACATGTGTGGAGCACAGATCGGCGGGCCCGACCTCGCGACGCTGAAGCCCGGTGAGACCGCCATCCAGGGCCAGATCACCAAGGACGGCGAGCCGGTGTCCGGCTACGTCCGCCTGCTGGACTCGACCGGTGAGTTCACCGCGGAGGTCCCGACCTCGGCGACCGGTCAGTTCCGCTTCTACGCCGCCACCGGCTCCTGGACCCTGCGGGCGCTCGTCCCGGGTGCCCAGGCCGACCGCGCCGTGGTCGTCGCCGAGGCCGGCGGCGTGACGGACGTGGCGATCGCGGTCTGAGCACCGCACATGTGATCGCCTGATCGAACGGCCGAAGGGCCGCACCCCCGGGGGTTGGACGCCACTGGAACGGGGTGCGGCCCTTCGTGCCGTCCGCGCGCGCCCGCACCCTTGCGCGCGGGGGCGCCGGATCTACGCTGGAGGCATGTACGCCCGGCGTCGACGCGTCTACTTCCTGCTCATGGGCGGATGCCTGTTCCTGTTCGTATCCGCCTGGGCCTTCGTGCGCCTGTTCTCGGTGGAGGCCGCGGTGGCCATGTGCGTGGTCGCGATGGTCATCCCCCCGGTCGCCGCGATGATCGCCAACCGGCGCGGCCCGGACGACCGCTGGTGGGACGACCCCTCGGGCGACGCGAAGTCCGACGAGTGGTGGGACGAACTGGACGGAAAGCGGCGTCACGAGGATTGAAACCTCACGAGACGAGAATGTGATCTACGTTCGCACAACTGCTCCCCCCTGCTACGGGTCATGGGGTACGCGCGGGTAACCAGCCCGCGCCACCAGTCCTGTGGGGGACCCTTTTGGAACACGAACAGACCATCCCGGAGCAGCGGAAAGAGGGGGAGAGTGCACCGGAGTCGGACACTTCGGTCCCGCGCCGCCGGGTGGGGCGCACGGCTCTCCTGATCGCGGGCGCGGCCGCGCTCGGCGTCCTCGCCGGGACGATCACCGGCTACGCGGTCCAGTACGACCGCGATCCGACGCCGCTGCCGCCGCTGGCCCAGCAGAAGATGGCCGCGCCGAAGCCGCAGGCGATGAACGACGCGACGACCCGGCGCTCGATCAACGCCAACCGCTGGCACAAGGCGGACGAGGAGCTGGCCAAGAAGCTGCTGGACGTCCCGAGCGGAGCGAAGAGCGAATTCTCGGGCGGCCTTCCGCTGGACATGTTCGCCGCGGGCTACTACGAGGAGGTCTCCGGGGGGCTCGGCACCCTCATCACCGACCGGACCCGGAGCATCGCCTCCGTGGAATGGGTCGAGTCCGACCGGAACTTCATCGAGATCAACCTGATCCAGTTCCACGACCGCAACGAGGCCGAGGACTTCCAGCTGGGCATCGAGCACTACATGCCCACCAAGGAGTACGCGGGCAATGCGGGCAAGGAGGTGTCGGGGGTTCCCGACGAGTTCGGCCACATGTGGGTCGACTCGAAGGCGCAGGAGAAGGCGGGCTACGAGCCGCTCCGCGGTGGCCGTGCCGTCGTCCGCCGCGGCGACATCGTGGTGACCGTCCAGTACGTGAACAACCGCGGCGAGGTCGACGAGAACGCCCTGGCCGACCTGGCCAAGCGACAGATGGAGCGGCTGTGAGCGAGCAGCAGAACGTGAGCGAGCAGCAGAGCGTGACCGACGCCGCAGGCGCGGGCCCCTGGGCCGAGCCGCAGCCGACGGACGCCGCGGGGCCCTGGGCCGTGCCGACGGACGTCACCGGGCCCCGGCGCAAGATGAACCGCAAGGTGGTCACGCTGGTGGCGGCCGGGGTGGGCGTCGTCGTCCTCGTCGGCGGCGGCCTCGGAGCGGCGGCCGTGCTCGCCGGCGCCGACCGGACCTCGCCGACGCGGTACTGGCTGGCCGAGGACCACACGACCAGCGGCACGCAGGCCCCGGTGCCGTCCGTGCCCCCGAACGCGCTCACGGGCAAGTTGCTGCCGATGCCCAAGGACTACTGGGCCGGCCCCGACATCGACAAAGAGGGCAACTTCTACTTCATCTCGGGCGACCGGGCACTGGAGACCTTCAAGGACACCCGCAAGGGCCTGTCCAGCAGCCGGCGCGGCGAGCGCGACAAGGTGCTCGCCGACCTGAAGCTCAAGGGGCTGGCCGGGCGCAGCTACTCGCGCAAGGACGGTGTCGGCGGCGGTGTCGTCGCCGAGATCCAGCTCGTGCAGGCCGACCCGCAGCAGCTCACCAAGTTCGGCGAGTTCGCCGGGAAGCTGATCGAGCTCTCCGGTTCCGACGGCGAGGCGCCGAAGGTGGACGGCCACCCGCAGGCCAAGTGCTCGGTGAACTCCGTCGTCGTCGAGGAGGACAAGAACAAGAAGGAGAAGCTCCAGTCCCTCGACTGCCTGGCCGTCGAGGGCGACCTCATGGTGAGTTTCCGGATGTACGGCAGCGAGGGATTCGTGGTGAAGGACGCCGCGAGCCTCTTCAAGCAGCAACTCGACCACATCAAGTCCCCCGGAGAGTCCGCGTGAGCGAGCAGACCACCACCGCGGCCACCGGGCCCGAGCCGGCGCCCGTGACCGCCCCGGAACCCACCGCCGCGGTCACGGAGCCCACCGACACGCCCACGGAGACCGCCGCGACCGAGGCGTCCCCCGAGGCCGTCACCGAGGCTCCCGTGCCCCCCGAGGCTCCGGCGACCCCCGGGGCTCCCGCCACCGCCGAGGCTCCCGCCACCGCCGAGGCTCCCGCCACCGCCGAGGCTCCCGCGACCGCCGAGGCGGTCGCCGAAGCCCCTGCGGCCGCCGAGGCCGTGCCGGCCGCGCCCAAGGACCGGCGCAAGCTGTTCGCCGCCCTGCGCTGGACCGCCGCCGTCGTCGTCTTCGCCACGGTCGGCGCGGGAGTCGCGTACGGGATCACCCGGCCCGAGCGCACCGACATCCCCGGCCTGTCCACCGAGGGCGACGGCCGCTGGACGTTCCCCACGCTGTCCCAGCCCGCGCTGCCCGCCGGCGCCCCGCTGCCCCAGGGCCCGGACAACGAGGACGGGACGCACTACGCGGCGCTCACCGGCCTGCTGCTGCCCGCCCCCGTGGGCTCCAAGGTCGACGACACGGTCAAGGCGGACAAGGACGGGACGGTGCCGGTCGACGCCTTCCTGGAGGAGTACACGCCCGAGGAGCGTCCGAAGCTGAAGCAGTCCCTCGAATGGGACGGGCTGCGGCAGATCGCCGGTCGGGGCTGGACGACGGCGGACGGCACCCGTACGCACGTGTACCTGCTGCGCTTCCACTCCTCCGGCTTCGTGGACGCGTTCAAGGGCTGCGACAGCAACATGCGGCTGAACGGGGTCTCGGCCCTCGACCTGGACGACGTGTGGAGCAAGGCCAAGAACAACCAGATGAACAGCACCACGCTGGACTTCCCGGGGGCGGCCAACTTCGACGGTACCGAGCTCAGCGTGTACCAGGAGCTGAAGCCCCTGCTCGGCGAGGAGCAGAGCAAGATCGGGTGCCTCCGGACGGGTGACGTCCTCGGCATGGTCGTCCAGACCCGAAAGGGCGAGGTGGCCCCCGTTCCGTTCCACCAGACCGTGATCCTGCAGAGCCAGCTGCTCAGCTGACCGCCGGGCCGGTCCCGAGCCGGACCGGGGGTACGGGCCACCTCGCACGGTGTGCCCGGCCCCGGCCCAGTACGCTTGGGAACCGGCCCGTACCCCCGAACGAATTCCGAGGAGCACCCCGTGCTTGAGGCAGTCTTCACCTCCCTGCTGGTCCTGGTCTGCGTCGGCGTCATGGCCTTCACCGGCCTGGCCGTCAAGAAGCTGTACCAGGGTCAGCGCTGAGCATCCGCTCAGCAGACCGCCCCGGAACCCCTCCCACAGATCGCCTGAGCAGCCATTCATGATCCAGATCCCGTCCGACCTGAACCCGGGCCTCGTCCCCCTCGCCTTCCTCCTCGGCAACTGGGAGGGTGCGGGAGTCTTCGACTTCCCCGGTGAAGAGAAGTGCAACTTCGGCCAGGAGGTCGTCTTCAGCCACGACGGCCGGGACTTCCTGGAGTACACCTCCCACACCTGGGTCCTCGACGCCGAGGGCAACAAGGTGCGGCCGCTGGAGTCCGAGTCGGGCTACTGGCGCATCGACAAGGACCGCAAGGTCGAGATCGTCATGGTCCGCGACCAGGGCGTCGTCGAGGTCTGGTACGGCGAGCTCGCCGACCAGAAGCCCCAGATCGACCTGGTCACCGACGCGGTCGCCCGTACCGCGGCCTCCGGCCCGTACAGCGGTGGCAAGCGGCTCTACGGCTATGTGAAGAGCGACCTCATGTGGGTCGGCGAGAAGGCCACGCCGGACGTCGAACTGCGTCCGTACATGTCGGCCCAGCTGAAGAAGGTCGTCACGCCCGAGGAGGTCGCCGAGATGGCGCGCAACCTCCCGGACATGCCGGACGACGGCATCGCCTTCTTCCGCTGAGCCCACAGGCCGTACACACGTACGCGCGTACACACGTACGCAAGGCTGTGCGAAAGGGGATCGCGGGACCGCCCGCGGTCCCCTTCGCGCGCATACACTGGCCGGGTGGGGAGCAGCGTGGACACCGAAAGCTCTGACTGGAAGAGCGACCTGCGGCAGCGCGGATACCGGCTGACACCGCAGCGCCAGCTCGTGCTGGAAGCCGTCGACGCGCTGGAGCACGCCACCCCGGACGAGATCCTCGTCGAGGTGCGCAAGACCGCCTCCGGGGTCAACATCTCCACCGTCTACCGGACCCTGGAGCTCCTGGAGGAGCTCAAGCTGGTCTCGCACGCCCACCTCGGGCACGGAGCCCCCACCTACCACCTCGCCGACCGGCACCACCACATCCACCTGGTCTGCCGTGACTGCGCCGAGGTCATCGAGGCGGACGTGGACGTCGCCGCCGAGTTCACGGCGAAGCTCCGGACCACCTTCGGTTTCGAGACCGACATGAAGCACTTCGCGATCTTCGGGCTGTGCCGCAAGTGCGCCGCGAAGCAGCGTGCCGCGCAGTCGTAGCAGGGTCGTACGCTTGGTCCCATGACCAGCAGCCCCTTGCTCCATCTCCCCGGCGCCGTACCGGCCGAAGGCCGTGACGAGGGCGTCGCCGCCCACTACGGCGAGCTGTACGGCGAACAGCGCGCCCTCGCGGAGGGGCGCGGCTTCGTCGACCTCTCGCACCGCGGAGTCGTCACCGTCAGCGGGCCGGAGCGCCTGAGCTGGCTGCACCTGCTGCTCACCCAGCACCTCACCGAGCTGCCGGTCGGGCAGGCCACCGAGGCGTTGATCCTCTCCGCCAACGGGCACATCGAGCACGCGCTCTACCTCGTCGACGACGGCGAGACCACGTGGGCGCACGTGGAGCCGGGCACCCAGGGCGAGCTGATCGCCTACCTGGAGTCCATGAAGTTCTTCTACCGCGTCGAAGTCGCCGACCGCACCGAGGAGTTCGCGGTCGTACACCTCCCGGCCGGCTCCATCGCCGAGGTCCCCGGGGACAAGGAGCACGTCGTCCGGGAGACCGCGTACGGCCGGGACCTCTTCCTGCCCCGCGCCGAGCTGGAGTCCTTCGCCGCCGCGCACGGCCCGGCCGCGGGCCTGCTCGCGTACGAGGCCCTGCGCGTCGAGGCGCACCGGCCGCGGCTCGGCCTGGAGACCGACCACCGCACCATTCCGCACGAGCTGGGCTGGATCGGCACCGCCGTGCACCTGCAGAAGGGCTGCTACCGCGGCCAGGAGACGGTCGCCCGTGTCCACAACCTGGGGAAGCCCCCGCGCCGCCTGGTCTTCCTGCACCTGGACGGCTCGGAGGTGCTGCTCCCGGCGCACGGCACCCCGGTGCGGCTCGCCTCGGACGGGGAGGAGGGCCGTCAGCTCGGCTTCGTGACCACGGCCGTCCGCCACCACGAGCTGGGCCCGATCGCCCTCGCCCTGGTCAAGCGGAACGTGCCGGTCGACGCGCCGCTGCTGGCCGGGAACACGGCCGCCGCGCAGGAGGTCGTCGTAGCACCCTGACCAGGCCGGTCAGATGTCGATGACGACGGTGAACGGGCCGTGGTTGGTGAGCGAGACCCGCATGTCCGCGCCGAACCGGCCCGTCTCCACCGTCGCACCCAGTGCGCGCAGCTGCGCCACGACCTCGTCGACCAGCGGCTCGGCCACCGGGCCGGGAGCCGCCGCGTTCCAGGTGGGCCGGCGGCCCTTGCGCGCGTCTCCGTAGAGCGTGAACTGGGAGATCACCAGCAGCGGTGCGCCGTGGTCGCTGCAGGACTTCTCGCCCTCCAGGATCCGTACGGACCACAGTTTGCGCGCCAGCAGCTCCGCCTTCTCCGGGGTGTCGTCGTGCGTCACCCCCACCAGCACGCACAGCCCCTCGCCGACGATCTCGCCCACGGTCTCGCCGCCCACGACGACGCTCGCGCCGTCCACCCTCTGCACCACTGCTCGCATACCACCTGTGTACCAGGCTTGCACCCGTCCGGGGCCGATCGGGTGGACTGGGACTGCGTGGGGGCCACGGGGAGTGGCACGATGCACGCAGGCGGTGCGGGTGCGCCGCACCGGTCGAGGGGACGGACCCGTTCGTATGAATACTTCTGGTACCTCCGTACCTGCGTCACCCGCTTCCGTCGCGGCTGCCGCGGTACGACCGCCCGCGCAACGCACGGCCGAGACGCAGGGGCCGCCGACCCCGACCACCGCGCTCGGACTGCCGGAACTGCGCGCGCTGCGCCGTGACGCGCAGCGCGACGAGGCCGATCTGAGCTACGTACGCAGACTGCTCCAGGGCCGCATCGACATCCTGCGGGCCGAGCTGGCCCGGCGGACGGACCCCGAGGCGCCGGTGGTGGACCGGCTCTCGGTGATCCTCGCCGACGCCCCCTCCAGCCGCAGCGCCTCGGCCCGGCACGTCACGCTCGGCACCCCGCACAGCGAGGAGTACCGGGTGTTGGCCGCGGAGATGCTGTCCGACGTGGAGCTCTCCGACCTGGGCGCCCGTACGGACGACGAACTGCACGACGGGATGGGCCGGCTGGTGCGCTACGAGCAGCAGGTCTCGCGGCGCCGCCGGCATCTGCAGCGCACGGTGGACGACTGCAGCGCCGAGATCACTCGGCGCTACCGGGAGGGCGAGGCGCAGGTGGACGACCTGCTCGCGTAGGCGGTGGCCTCGGGAAATATTCGGGCGACCGGTGGCGGTCGGGGGATTAGCGTGGGCGGTTATGAGTGCTGACGTCCGGCCGATCGCCGAATCCGAACTCCCCGCCTGGGTGCGCACCGTGCACACCGGTTTCCTGACCACGTCCCGGGTGACCGAGGCCGACATAGCCCAGCGCGCCAAGTACACCGACTTCTCGCGGACGTACGGGGCGTTCGACGCCGACAGTGGTCGCTGCGTGGCCGCCCTGCGCTCCTTCCCGCAGGAGCTGACGGTGCCCGGGGGAGCGGCCGTCCGCGCCACCGCGGTCTCCAGCGTGGGCGTGCTGCCCACCCACCGTCGCCAGGGCCTGCTGACCCGGATGATGGCCGCCGAGTTCGCCGCGGCCGAGGCGCGCGGCGACGCGCTCGCCACGTTGATCGCCGCCGAGTACCCGATCTACGGGCGGTACGGTTTCGGGCCCGCGACCTCCCTCGTGGAGTGGGAGATCGACGTCGCGCGCACCGGGCTCGACCGGCGGCTGTCGGCGCCGGCGGACGGCGGGCGGATCGAGCTGGTGGACGTCGAGGAGCTGCGGCGGGTGGGGCCCGAGCTGCACGAGCGGCTGCGGGCGGGCACTCCCGGGGCGGTGAACCGGGACGAGCGCTGGTGGAGCCTGGCGACCGGCCTGGAGGAGTGGTCGTACCAGCCCTTCCAGGACAAGTTCTACGCCGTGTACCGGACGGCGGCGGGCGAGGTGGCCGGCCTCGCCGTCTACGGCGCCGACGACCACTGGACGGACGCGAAGGTTCCGCAGAGCACCGTGCAGGTGCGGGACCTGCTGGCGGTCAGCCCGGAGGCGGAGCGGGCGCTGTGGCGGTTCCTGTGCTCGATCGACTGGGTGCTGAAGGTCCGCACCGGCTACCGGGCCCCCGACTCCCTCGTCCCGGACCTGCTGCCCGACCCGCGCTCGGCCCGTGTCGTCTCCGCCGCGGACTTCCTGTGGGTGCGGGTGCTGGACGTCGTACGGGCGCTGGGCGCGCGGACGTACGAGGTGCCCGGGGTGCTCGTCCTGGAGGTCACCGACGGGACGGGGCCGGCGGCCGGCCGCTACCGGCTGGACGCGGGCACCGGTGTGTGCGAGCGGACCGAGGAGGCGGCGGACCTGCGGCTGGACGTGGCCGTGCTGGGCTCCCTGTACCTGGGCGACGCGTCCGCGGTGCGACTGGCGGCGCTGGGACGGGTGACGGAGGAACGGCCGGGGGCGGCCGCACTGGCCGACGCCATCTTCCGTACCGCGCGCCGTCCGTGGTGCCCGGACATCTTCTGACCACGCGCTGATGACCGAGGACCGAGGACCGAACTCTTGACATCACTTGTGGAATCCCTGCGCGCGGCGGGCTGCGTCTTCGCGGAGGAGGAGGCGGAGCTCCTGACCGGGGCCGCCACGGACGCGGACCACCTGGCGGAGCTGCTGGCCCGTCGGGTGGGCGGCGAGCCGTTGGAACACGTCGTCGGCTGGGCGGAGTTCTGCGGACTGCGCATGGAGGTCGGCGCGGGCGCCTTCGTACCGCGCCGGCGCACCGAGTTCCTGGTGCGGGAGGCGGTGGCACTGGCCCGGCCCGGCGCGGTGGTGCTGGACCTGTGCTGCGGGGTCGGCGCCCTGGGCGCGGCGGTGGCCGCCGGCCTGCCGGGCGGTGTCGAGCTGCACGCGGCCGACATCGACCCGGCGGCGCTGGTGTACGCGCGGCGCAACGTGGCCCCGTACGGCGGCCGGGTGTGGGAGGGCGACCTGTATGCGGCGCTCCCGCCCTCGCTGCGCGGCCGGGTGGACGTGCTGGTGGTCAACGCCCCGTACGTGCCGACGGAGGAGATCGTCCTCATGCCGTCGGAGGCGCGCGACCACGAGCCGCTGGTCTCGCTGGACGGCGGTGCCGACGGCCTGGACATCCACCGTCGGGTGGCGGCGGGCGCGTTGCCCTGGCTGGCGCCGGGCGGTCACCTGCTGATCGAGACGAGCGCCCGCCAATCCCCGTCGACGGCCTCGGCCCTGACCTCGGCGGGCCTCGCGGTCCGGGCGGTGACCTCGGAGGAGCTGTACGCGACGGTGGTCATCGGGACGGCCTGACGACGTGGCGTTCGAGGTGCTGCCGGGCGCGGGTCTGGCCCTGCCGCGGGGCGCCGACGTCCTGCGGTTCGGCAGCTCCGAGCGGGAGGCCCGGTGGGCCGTCGCGACCTTGGCGGACGTGCGGGGGACGTGGGTCTGCGGGACGGGCTGGGCCTTCACCGCCCGCTACGAGGGCCTGGAGCTGCTGGCCTACGGGGACTGCCCGGACCGGCTCGGCCGCACCGGGCACGACCGGCACGGTCTGGCGGCCGTCCACCTCGGCCGGCACGAGGCGGAGCCGACCGGGCCGTCCGCGGTCCCGGTGGTCCTGTGCGGCGTCGACCTGTTCGGGTACCCGGCCGCCGAGGTGCTGGAGGCCCTCGGCCCGGGCCCGCACCCCGGCGTGACCCTCCCGCGGCCCGGCTCCCCGACCGCCCCCTACCTGCCGGAGGTACGGCTCACGGCCCTGTAGGCGGTGTCCTGCCCGAGCGGCGGGGCGAGCGCACAAGCTGCGGCGCCCGCCCGACCCGATCCACCGAGTATCTGCCGGGCGGCCGCCGCCGTGGGAGCTGTTGCAAGCAGGTCGCTTGCAATAGTTAGCAGAGTCGGGCAGGATCTCAGCATGGCATCGCTCAACGTCGGAAATCTCGGCGAGTACCTCCGTGAGCAGCGTCGGCAGGCCCAGCTTTCGCTGCGGCAGCTGGCGGAGCAGGCGGGGGTGTCGAATCCGTACCTGAGCCAGATCGAGCGCGGGCTGCGCAAGCCGAGCGCGGACATCCTGCAGCAGCTGGCCAAGGCGCTGCGGATCTCCGCGGAGACGCTGTACGTGCAGGCCGGGATCCTGGATGAGCGGGACCCCGACGAGGTGGAGACGCGAGCCGTCATACTCGCCGACCCGTCCATCAACGAGCGGCAGAAGCAGGTGCTGCTCCAGATCTACGAGTCGTTCCGCAAGGAGAACGCGCTCGACACGCCCGCCGACGAGATGCCGTCGTAGACGAACTGAAGTTGATCCGGGAGGACCAGCACATGGCCATCGCCGATGACCTGAAGAAGACCCTCACCGACCCCACTCCCCTCTACTTCGCCGCCGGCACCGCCGACCTGGCCGTGCAGCAGGCCAAGAAGGTGCCCGACCTGATCGAGCAGCTGCGCGCCGAGGCCCCCGCGCGCATCGAGGCCGTGAAGAACACGGACCCGAAGGCTGTGCAGGAGGCGGTCACCGCCAAGTTCAACGAGGTGCTCGGCGCCATCGACCCGAAGAAGCTCGGGGAGACCGCCCAGGACCTCGCGCTGCGCGGTGTCGGCGTGGCCGCCGAGTACGCGGTGCGCGCCAAGGAGACGTACGACAAGGTCGCCGTGCACGGCGAGCAGGCCGTGCGGAACTGGCGGGGCGACGTCTCCGCCGAGATCGTCGACATCGCCGTGGCCGTCGAGCCCGAGGCCGGTGCGCAGCCGGTGTCGGAGCCGGTCGCCGAGGCCGCCGCCGACGAGAAGCCCGTCGCGAAGAAGCCCGCCGCGCGCAAGAGCACGGCGAAGAAGGCCACGGTCACGGCGGACGACGCGAGCTGAAGCGGAACCGCATGAGTGACGGCGGGCCGGGCACCCTTCAGGTGCCCGGCCCGTTGTGGTTGATGAAGGCGCCCGTGCCGGTAGCGTGGAGTCGGGCGGCATCGGAAGAGCGAAGCAGAAGCTGAGAAGGCGGTCGAAGCGATGTTGATCGATGGGTTCGATCGGGGCGTGATCCCGTTCCTCGGCTACGTCATGCTGGCGCTTGCCGTCGTGGCCTTCGTGATCGCGCTGGTCGCGCGCGAGGACGCGTACCGGGCGGCCGACAAGCAGAGCAAGACGTTCTGGCTGGTCATCCTCGGCGTCACCGTGGCCGTGGACTTCCTCCTGGGCATGCTGTTCCTGCAGATCGCCGGTCTTGTCGCGACCATCGTCTTCTTCGTCGACGTACGCCCGGCCCTCAAGGCGGTCTCGGGCGGTGGCGGCCGGCGCGGCGGCAGCAGCAGCGACGGGCCGTACGGGCCCTACAACGGCGGACGCTAGACCACGGCGGGAGCCCTGCGGCCGAGGTCGTGGACGCGGTCGTGACGGTGGTCGCGGTCATTCGGTGGTCGCGGCTGTGGTCGTGGCCGGTGTCCGGCGGGATCAGCCCTCGGCGCGGGAGAGCAGGACCACGGCCACGTCGTCGGTGAGCTCGCCGCCGTTGAGGCGGCGGGCCTCGGTGACGGAGGCCTCCAGCAGCCCCTCACCGCTCAGACCGCGCTCCAGGTGGCGGTTGATCATGTCGACCATGCCGTCCTGGCCCAGGCGTTCCTTGCCCTCGCCGATGCGGCCCTCGATCAGGCCGTCGGTGTAGAGCATCAGGCTCCAGGTGCCGCCGAGCTCGACCTGGCGGCGCGGCCAGCGGGCCCGGGGCAGCAGCCCGAGGGCCGGGCCGCTGTTCTCGTACGGGAGCAGCCGCGCGCGGCGGCCGGGGCGGGATATCAGCGGAGCCGGATGGCCGGCCAGGCACAGACCGGCACGGCGGCCGTCAGGGGCGATGTCGACCGTGCACAGCGTCGCGAATATCTCCTCGCACGGCCGCTCCACCTCCAGGACCTCCTGGAGGGTGGCCAGCAGGTCGTCGCCGCAGAGCCCGGCCAGGGTCAGGGCGCGCCAGGCGATGCGGAGCTCGACGCCGAGCGCGGCCTCGTCGGGGCCGTGGCCGCAGACGTCGCCGATCATGGCGTGGACGGTGCCGTCGGGGGTGCGGACGGTGTCGTAGAAGTCACCGCCGAGCAGGGCCCGGCTGCGGCCGGGGCGGTAGCGGGCGGCGAAGCGGAGGTCGGACCCCTCCAGGAGGGGCGTGGGGAGCAGACCGCGTTCCAGTCGGGCGTTCTCCTGGGCGCGCAGTTTCGATTCTGCGAGCTTGTACTGGGCGATGTCCGCCCGTTTTCTCTCCACGGCGTAGCGGATGGCACGGCTCAGCAGTCTGCCGTCCAGCTCGTCCCGGAAGAGGAAGTCCTGGGCGCCGACCCGGACCGCCTCGGCGGCGCGCTCGACGTCGTCCTCGTCGGTCAGGACGAGGACGGCATGGCGCGGGGCGATGCGCAGCACCTGGCGGAGGGCGAGGAGCCGGTCCACGGCGGTTGCGGTGCCGGCTGCGTTGACCGTGCCCACCGACCCGTTGACCGCCCCGCTGACCGAGCCGTTGGCCGTCGCTCCGGGCGTACGGGCGCTGGCGTCCGGGAGGGACAGGTCGAGGAGGATGCAGTGCACGTCGGGCGTGAGCAGCCGCTCGGCCTCGGTGAGGTTGCGGGCGGTGCGGAGCCGGATGCGGTGGCCGTCCGCGTCGAGGATCTCGGGGAGGGTGAGACCGCCGGCCGGGTCGTCCTCGATGACCAGGAGGGTCAGCGGGGGCGTGTGGGGGGTGGTCGTCTGAGGGGTCGCTTGCGCGACGCCCGTGGCGGCTACGGCCGGGGCGGCGGTGTGCAGAACGGCCTGACCGCTCTCCGTGGCCGAGGTGTCCCTCTGCCGCGGTACGGGTACGGGCATCGTCTCCGGTTCCTTCCCTCCCCCCGAGGGTGCGCTCGTCCGGCAGACCCTAGCGGTCCCTGCCCGACAAACGGAATGCCGTTCTTGGCGAGGGCCTGCGTCATATGCGGTTATCGCGGGGGAAAATCGGCCTCACTGGATGACAAAGGTCACGGCGGGGCCGTGTTCCGTCCCGTCCATCGAGACGTGTCCGAGGCCCGCCGGGTTGCCTGCGTCACCCGATCGCACCCGCCCGGCCGAAGATCCGTGCCCCGGGCCCATGGTCCCGTGCGGTGCCCATGGCCCCGCGGCCGGGTACCGGGCGGAGCCCCGGCACCCGTGTCGACGGGCGACCCCGTAGGGGCTACGCGTCGGGGCGGACCACTGCCTTGATCGGCATCGAGCCGGCGCCCGCCAGGGTCACGTTCCGGCCGGGGCGCGGGGCGTGGACCATCGCGCCGTCGCCGACGTACATGCCGACGTGGGTCGCGTCGTCGAAGTAGATGATCAGGTCGCCCGGGCGCATGTCCTTCAGCGCGACCTTCGGCAGCAGCCGCAGCTGCTCCTGCGAGGTGCGCGGGATGCCCCGGCCCGCGGCCAGCCAGGCCTGGGAGGTCAGCCCGGAGCAGTCGAACGACGACGGGCCCACGGCGCCCCATTTGTACGGCTTGCCGATCTGGGCGGTGGCGAACTGCACGGCCCGCTTGCCCGCTTCCGTCGCCGCGCCGTTGACGTCCTTCATCGCGCCCGTCGACAGCCACGCCGTCTGCGCCTTGTACTGGGCTTCCTGTTCCAGCTGGATCAGCCGGGCCTTCTCCTCGGCCTCCAGCTTGCTCTCCAGCTCCTCGGCGGCCTTGATCTTCTCCTCGACCTGCTTCTTGGACTCCTCCGACTTGACCCGGTTGGCCTCCAGGATGGCCCAGCGCTCGCTCGCCTCCTGGGCGTAGCGCTCCAAGTCGGCCTGGGTGCGGCCAAGTTCGGAGAGCAGGTTCGAGGCGGCCTTCTCCCCCTGGCGCAGGCGGCCCGCCCCGTCGAGGTAGTGGTTCGGGTCGTCGCTCAGGGCCAGCTGCGCGCCCGGCGGCATTCCGCCCGAGCGGTACTGGGCACGGGCGGCGGCGCCCGCCCGGTTCTTCAGGTCGGCGATCTTCTCCTTGCCGGTGACGACGAGACGGGCGATCTCGACGATCTTGTCCGACTGGGCCTTGGTCTCGGCCTCGGCGAGGTTGTAGGCGTCGGTGGCGGTGCCCGCCTGCCGGTACAGGTCCTCGATCTCCTTGCGCACCTGTTCCAGGGACTTGACGCCCGGTTCGGGGAGGGGCGCGGCCGGTGCGGCGGGCGCGGCGGGTGCCGCCGGAGCCGCGTACGCGAGGCCGGGCGCCGTCAGTATCGCCATCGTGCACAGCAGCACGAGAGAACTTGCGCCTCGCCGTCGCCTTGCGGCTCCCATGGTCCCCCCAGGCACCCGAGCCAGACCTCGCATCAGATCTGACTATTCATCAGTAACTTCACACTGCCATCGGGATGGTGCCACGAGTCGATGAATTACAACACCCTTGTGGATGGCGATCCGATCTTGTCCACCCGACGGACAGCATTTCCGGCCCCGCACGGTTCAACGGACCACCTCGACCCCCTGGTTCCCCCGCACAGCGCATTCACCCCACCGGGCGCAACGCCTCCCAGGGCAAGGTCAGTTCCCCCTGCCGCCACCGCCGCGGCCCGTCCACCAGAGGCCAGTCCCCGGACAGCGCCCGCGCCGTCCGGATCCAGCGCTGCCGCGCCCCGTAGGCGGCGTACGGGGCCGCCGCCGCCCACGCCCGGTCGAAGTCGCGCAGGAACGCGTGCACCGGCTCGCCCGGCACGTTCCGGTGGATCAGTGCCTTCGGCAGCCGTTCCGCCAGGTCCGAGGGGCGCTCCAGGGAGCCCAGCCGGGTCGCGAACGTCACCGTGCGCGCCCCCTCCGGGCCCAGCGCCACCCACACGTGCCGCCGCCCGATCTCGTCGCAGGTCCCCTCCACCAGCAGCCCGTCCGGGGCCAGCCGCCCGCACAGTCGCGCCCAGACCTCGGCGACCTGCTCCTCGTCGTATTGGCGCAATACGTTCGCCGCGCGGATCAGCGACGGGCGGGCCCCACCGTCCAGCGGTACCTCGAAACCGCCGTGCCGGAAGCTCAGCCCCTCCCGCTCGTACGGCTTCGCACCCGCCACCCGCGCCGGTTCGATCTCGATGCCGACCACCCGCACCCGCGGCGCCGCGTCCCGCAGCCGCGCCAACAGTTCCACCGCCGTCCACGGCGCGGCCCCGTAGCCCAGGTCCACCGCGACCGGCGCCTCCGCGCGCCGCAGCGCGGCCCCGTGGGTGGCCGCGATCCAGCGGTCCATCCGGCGCAACCGGTTCGGATTCGTCGTCCCGCGCGTCACCGAGCCCACAGGGCGGCCGGGCGCGCGGCTGGAGGGCGGGGTACTGCGGGAGGCCATGAGCCGAGGGTAAGCGGAGGGCGCGCACACCAGGAAAACCCCGCGGCGCACCACCGAATACGAGGAAACCTCCAGGAAAACCGGACACCCCGGAATGCGGGGGACGGCCATCCGGGTTGCACTCCTTGCAGGGCGTCCTCCGCGCCCTCGCCGTCATGCCGTCGGGCATGTCGTCCGTCATGCCGTCCGAGCGTCGGGCGCGCGCCGTCCGAGCCGAGAGGACTGGTCCTTTGAGCCAGTACGTGTCCCGCCTCAGTGGCCGCCTCGCCGCCGCCCGTGCCACCCGCCACGAGCCGCCCCGGCTGCGTCTGCCGGCCGTCGGCCACCACCGCAAGCCGCGCCGCGTGGCCATGCTCAGCGTGCACACCTCACCGCTGCACCAGCCCGGTACCGGCGACGCCGGCGGCATGAACGTCTACATCGTGGAGCTGGCCAAGCGGCTCGCCGCCATCAACATCGAGGTCGAGATCTTCACCCGGGCCACCACCGGCGGCCTGCCGCCCGTGGTCGAGCTGGCCCCCGGCGTCCTCGTACGGCACGTGGACGCGGGCCCCTACGAAGGACTCGCCAAGGAGGAGCTCCCGGCCCAGCTGTGCGCCTTCACCCACGGCGTGATGCAGGCCTGGGCCGGCCACCGCCCCGGCTACTACGACCTCGTCCACTCCCACTACTGGCTTTCCGGCCACGTCGGCTGGCTCGCCGCCGAACGCTGGGGCGTCCCGCTCGTGCACGCCATGCACACCATGGCCAAGGTCAAGAACGCGGCGCTGGCCGAGGGCGACACCCCCGAGCCCGCCGCCCGCGTCATAGGCGAGACGCAGATCGTGGCCGCCGCCGACCGGCTCATCGCCAACACCGCCGAGGAGGCCGACGAGCTCGTGCGGCACTACGAGGCCGACCCCGCCAAGGTGGCCGTCGTCCACCCCGGCGTGAACCTCGACCGCTTCACGGTCGGCGACGGCCGGGCCGCCGCCCGCGCCCGCCTCGGCCTGCCGCCGGACGCCGTCATCCCCCTCTTCGCCGGGCGGATCCAACCGCTGAAGGCCCCCGACATCCTGCTGCGCGCCGTCGCCGTCATGGTCGACCAGGACCCCTCGCTGCGCCGCCGCCTCTTCGTCCCCGTCGTCGGCGGGCCCAGCGGCAGCGGCCTCGCCAAGCCGGAGGGCCTGCAGAAGCTCGCCGCGAAGCTCGGCATCGCCGACCTCGTGCACTTCCACCCGCCGGTCGCGCAGGACGGGCTCGCGGACTGGTTCCGCGCGGCGTCCGTGCTGGTCATGCCCTCCTACAGCGAGTCCTTCGGGCTCGTCGCCATAGAGGCCCAGGCCGCCGGCACGCCGGTGCTCGCCGCCGAGGTCGGCGGGCTGCCCGTCGCCGTCGACGACGGGGTCACGGGACTCCTCGTACCCGGGCACGACCCGGTGGACTACGCGCGGGAGCTGCGGCGCTTCGTCGACGAGCCGGCGCTCGCTGACCGGATGGGCGCCGAGGCGGCGCGGCACGCGCAGTTCTTCGGCTGGGACACCGCGGCGAGCGGCACGGCCGACGTCTACACCGCGGCCATACATGATCATCGCCGTCGCGTACGCTCCCACCATGGCTGACACCGCCGAGATCGTCGAGAGCGCGCTCACCGCCGCGGAGCTGGACTGGGAGAGCCCCCAGCCGGGGACCTACGTCGTCCAGCTCCCCGGCACCCGCAAGCTGAGCACCACCTGCTCGCTCAAGGTCGGCCGGCACTCGCTGTCGGTCAACGCCTTCGTGATCCGCCACCCCGACGAGAACGAGGCGGGCGTCCACCGCTGGCTGCTGGAGCGCAACCTCAAGCTGTACGGCATGGCGTACGCGGTGGACCGCCTCGGCGACATCTACCTGACGGCCCGCCTGCCGTTGTCGGTGGTCACCCCCGAGGAGCTGGACCGGCTGCTCGGCACGGTGCTGGAGGCCGCGGACGGCTCGTTCAACACGCTGCTGGAGCTGGGCTTCGCGAGCGCGATCCGGCGCGAGTACGAGTGGCGGGTCTCGCGCGGCGAGCCGACCTTCAACCTCGACGCGTTCAAGCACCTGACGCGCCCGTCGTAGCCCCGGCCGGGGGCTACACCACCCCGGCCGCCGCCGCGGGCTTCGCGTCCACCTGAGCCGCGCCCGCCACCTCGACATCGACCTCGGCCTCGACCCGGGCCCCATCCGTGCCCGGGGACCCGGCGGCGACGGCGACACCCGCGTCACCCGCGCCACCCAGGTCACCCGCGGGGAGCCGGCGCATCAGCAGCCAGTAGCCGGCCGCCGCCACCGTGCCCAGGACACCGGTGGCCGCCCACAGCAGGTCCGCCCCGTACCGGTCGATCACGAAGCCCGCCATCAGCGGAGCGACCAGCGAGGCCACCGCCCAGGACAGGTTGTAGACCCCCTGGTAGCGCCCGCGCCCGTGCACCGGCGAGAGTCGCACGACCAGGCCCATCTGGGTCGGCGAGTTCACGATCTCGGCCAGGGTCCACACGCACACCGTCAGCGCGTACGCCCACAGGGGTCCGGCGAAGGCCGTCAGCGCGAAGCCGTAGCCCGCCAGCAGCGCGGAGATCACCAGCAGCTTCTGCGGGTCACGGTGCTCGATGAACCAGGTGACCGGGATCTGGAGCAGCACGATCAGCAGCCCGTTCCCGGCGACGACCAGCCCGTAGTCCCCGGGCGTGAACCCGGCGGCGCCCATCGCGACCGGCAGCCCGACCGACCCCTGCGTGAAGATCATGGAGATCAGGAAGGACAGCCCGACCACACCCATGAACCGCCCGTCCCGCAGCACGGTCCCCAGCCCGATCGCGGGCTCCTCGTCGGCCGGGGCGGACGCGTCGGGCGCCCGCTCGGGCCGGGACTCGGGAAGCTTGACGAAGACCAGCACCGCGCAGGCCAGCGTCAGGGCCGCCTCGCCCAGGAAGCCGGCCAGGTAGCTGTACTCGGCGATCAGCCCCGCCGCCATCGCGCTGACGGCGAAGCCGAGGTTGATGGCCCAGTAGTTGAGCGAGAAGGCCCGTACGCGGTCCTCGGGGCGGACGATGTCCGCCATCATCGCCGCGACCGCCGGCCGGGACGCGTTCGACGTCACGCCGACCAGCAGGGCGACGGCCGCGATCGCCGCCGGGTGCTCCATGAAGCCGAGCAGCGCCACCGAGAAGGCGGTGGAGGACTGGGCCGCGAGCATCGTGGGCCGGCGCCCCAGCCGGTCGGTCATCACACCGGCGACGAGGGAGGAGATCACACCGCCGAGCCCGTGGAGGGCGACGACCAGGCCCGCGAAGGTGGCCGAGTAGCCCCGGTCCAGGGTCAGGTAGAGGGTCATGAAGGTGGCGACGAAGGCCCCGAGGCGGTTCACCAGGGTGCTCGTCCAGAGCCACCAGAAGGCCCTGGGCAGCCCGGAGACGCTCTCCCGTACGAGCTGTACGAAACGAGCAGCGGACATCAAGGAATCCCCCCGGCGGTGTAAGCATCACTCGAACGGTGTGCACATTACGAGCGAGGGGCTCGTGGGCGCCACCGGATTGACGCCCGGCGTCAATCCGGCGGGACCCCGCACCGCGCGCGAGCGCGCCCGGGCGTCCACTAGGCTCGTACGCATGGCCGACGCACCGTACAAGCTGATCCTCCTCCGCCACGGCGAGAGCGACTGGAACGCGAAGAACCTGTTCACCGGCTGGGTGGACGTCAACCTCACCGAGAAGGGCGAGAAGGAGGCGGTCCGGGGCGGTGAGCTGCTCAAGGACGCCGGCCTGCTGCCCGACGTGCTGCACACCTCCCTGCAGAAGCGCGCCATCCGCACGGCGCAGCTCGCGCTGGAGGCCGCGGACCGTCACTGGATCCCGGTGCACCGCTCCTGGCGCCTGAACGAGCGCCACTACGGTGCGCTCCAGGGCAAGGACAAGGCGCAGACCCTCGCGGAGTTCGGCGAGGAGCAGTTCATGCTGTGGCGCCGCTCGTACGACACCCCGCCGCCGGTCCTGGAGGACGGTACGGAGTTCTCGCAGTCCGCGGACCCGCGCTACGCGTCGATCCCGAACGAGCTGCGTCCGCGCACGGAGTGCCTCAAGGACGTCGTCGAGCGCATGCTGCCGTACTGGTACGACGGCATCGTCCCGGACCTGCTCGCCGGCCGCACGGTCCTGGTCGCCGCGCACGGCAACTCCCTGCGCGGTCTGGTCAAGCACCTGGACGGCATCTCGGACGCCGACATCACGGGCCTGAACATCCCGACCGGCATCCCGCTCGTCTACGAACTCGACGCCGACTTCAAGCCCCTCAACCCGGGCGGCACCTACCTCGACCCGGACGCGGCGGCAGCCGCCATCGAGGCCGTCAAGAACCAGGGCAAGAAGAAGTAAGCAGCGCGATCAAGCCCCTGACCTGCACTGATGATGCAGGTCGGGGGCTTTCGTCCGTCCTGGACACCCCTAGGGGCCGAAGTCCGTGACCGACACGGTGAGGAGGCTTTCGCCCGGAGCGAGGGTGACCGCGTCGGCCTCGGTCACGCTGCGGCCCACGAGGCTCCAGTCGGACTTCTCGTAGCTGAGGGGAAAGGTGTCGACGGGCTCCGCGTGCCATCCCAGGCGCTCCAGCTCCGCCCCGATCTTCGGCAGGGCCTGCTCCGCCTGTGGAGTGTCGAGGACCGCGAACCAGTCGACGGCGCTCGGATGCGCGATCCCGTTCGGAGCGCTGGTGGTCTTCCCCTTCGCGGGGTCGAGGCCCGCCTTGCGGACCGCCGCCCGCACGTCGCGGTCCACGGTGTCCCGAGTGACGGCCTCGGACGGGGCGTCGCCGGCCGTGCAGCCGCACACGCGCCCCCGCCGCTCGGCGCGGGGTCGCGGAGAAGGAGTAGGCTTCGTGATCATGCCTTCCACCTGCGCGTACGGCGCGGGTGGGAGGCATTTTTTTCGTGCCCGGGGCCGGCTCGCGGCGGGGGTCAGGGGGTGGCTGTGGGGGTGTTCTCGCGCCATTCGCGGCCGATCGAGCGGAGCAGGGCCGGGTAGACCCCCAGGTATCGGAAGGGCTTGATGCCCAGCATGTAGAGGGTGCCCAGGCGGCCGTTCGGCTTCACCAGGACGGTCATCCGGCCGTGGTAGCCGCCGTTGCCGTCCGGGACCCAGCCGATGTGCAGCACGCCGTGCACGGTCCGGTTGGCGGATTCCGCCGCCCACTCGTCGTGGGTCTGGAAGATCGAGGTGAACGGGGCCGACCGCAGGTCGGGGCCCCGCTCGCCCTCGCGGAGGTCGGCCGGCAGGCGGTCGCGCAGGGTCGGGACCCGGGTGCCGAGGCCGCCGTCGGGCCTGTCCCAGCCGAACAGCCTGCCGAGCCCGTGGCGGACCGCGAAGAGGACGCGTGCCACGGGGGAGGGGACCGGATCCCCCGTGCCCTCCGCGAACTGGCGCACCAGGCGGGCGAGGTCGTCCGGCCCGCCCGGGGTCGGCAGTGCCCACACGTCCTCGACCTGGAAGTCGCCCGCGATCTCGTGGATCCGCCAGGGGCGGGAGGTGTACGCGGTCTTGGGGAGTCTCATCGGTCGGCCCCTATCTATACGATGGCGTATAGATCGAGGCTAGCACTCATCTATACGGAACCGTATAGATAGGGGCCGTGTGAGGAGGAGCACAGCATGGGCGCGACCCGCACACCACGCGGAAAGTGGATCGAGGAAGGGTTGCGGGCCCTCGCCGTCGGCGGCCCCGAGGCCGTCCGCGTCGAGGCGTTGGCGCAGGCGCTCGGCGTCAGCAAGGGCGGCTTCTACGGGTACTTCGGCAGCCGGGGCGCCCTGCTCACCGAGATGCTCGACACCTGGGAGCACGAGGTCGCCGAGGCCGTGATCGAGCAGGTCGAGAGCGGCGGGGGAGACGCGCGGGCCAGGCTGGAGCGCCTGTTCGCGATCGCCTCGTCGGCCGACGGGCCGGTCAGGGGCACCACCGCCGACCTCGCGATCCGCGACTGGGCCCGGCGCGACGAGGACGTCGCGCGGCGGGTGCGGCGTACCGACAACCGGCGCATGGAGTACCTGCGTTCGCTGTTCCGCGTCATCTGCACCGACGAGGACGACGTCGAGGTCCGCTGCCTGCTCGCCTACTCCCTGCGGATCGGCGAGCACTTCATCCACGTCGACCACGGCGGCCGTACGCACGCGGAGGTCATGGAGCTGACCCGGGACTGGCTGTTGAGGTAACGCGAAAGGCCCCGGCCGAGGGAACTCGGACGGGGCCCGTCTCGCGTGCAGCCGGTGGAGGCGGTCAGCCGCCGCACTGGCAGGGGGCGCCGGACTGGCAGCCGCAGCCGCAACCGGAGCCGCAGCCGCAGGCCGCGAGCAGCGGTAGCCGCAGCGGCTCCGGCCTCGGGGGCTGTTCCTGCTCCGGGGTGATGGGGACGGGGGAATCGGGCATGGTTCCTCCTCGTGGACGGCCGTACGGGACTTCGTACGTCGGACCGCCCTCGCCCTCATTCATGCCCAGCACCACCGGCGCGTCAACGGCGCATTGGGGCTCGGCCCGGCCCGCGGACCGCCCACGGCCGGGACGCGGCCCGGACGCGGTCCGCCCGCGGTCCGGACGCCCTCGTCCGGACGCACCGACTCCGACGGCGCCGGTGCGTCAGACGCCCTCGACCTGCGTCGGCTGCTGCAGGTCGTCCGCGTGCTCACCCGTCACCAGGTACACCACGCGCTTGGCCACCGACACCGCGTGGTCCGCGAAACGCTCGTAGTAGCGGCCCAGCAGGGTCACGTCCACGGCCGTCTCGATGCCGTGCTTCCAGCGGTCGTCCATCAGGTGCTGGAACAGCGTGCGGTGCAGCTGGTCCATCTCGTCGTCGTCCTGCTCCAGCTGGAGCGCGAGGTCGACGTCCTTCGTGATGATCACCTCGGCGGCCTTCGCCATCAGGCGCTGCGCCAGCTGCCCCATCTCCAGGATGGTGGCGTGCAGGTCCCGCGGCACGGCCCGGTCCGGGAAGCGCAGCCGGGCGAGCTTCGCCACGTGCTGGGCGAGGTCGCCGCTGCGCTCCAGGTCGGCGCTCATCCGCAAGGAGGTCACGACGATGCGCAGGTCGGTGGCGACCGGCTGCTGGCGGGCCAGCAGGGCGATGGCGCGCGCCTCCAGGTCGTGCTGGAGGTCGTCGACCTTCTGGTCGGCGGCGATGACGCTCTCGGCGAGCTTCAGGTCCGCGTCGAGCATGGACGTCGTGGCCCGCCCGATCGCGGAGCCGACGAGTCGGGCCATCTCGACCAGGCCTTCTCCGATCGAGTCCAGTTCCTCGTGGTACGCGTCGCGCATGTCTCGTGTCCCTCTCTCGACCTACTACTGCGGTACTGCCCGGGGGCGGGCCGGGGCTGCCGGCGGCCCCACGGTGACACGGTGAGCGGCAAACGCGTCCGACTCCGGCACCACAAGTGAATCAACCCCGTCGCCAGGGTGAACTCTGGGCGACGACTGTTCGAGGTGCCACCCGAACGGCTGTGGAAGTGTCGTCGCGCCTGCTTAACCTGGATCCATGGACGTGAACGCGGCGGTCGCCGCAGCTGCAGCGATCGCCGGTCTTTGCACCGGTGTGATCGCGATGCTGGCGTTCCGCTGGAGCGAGCGCGACCAGGCCCGCCCCACCCGGAGCTCCATGCGCCCCGACATCAACGCGGTGCTGCCGCCCGGCGTGGACACCGTCCTCTCCGTGCTGCGCTCCTCGGCGGTCGTACTGGACGAGGGCGACGCGGTGGTCAAGGCCAGCTCGGCGGCGTACGCCCTCGGCCTGGTCCGCGGCGGCAAGCTCGCCGTGGAGCCGATGCTCCACATGGCCCGCGACACCCGCCGCGACGGCGAGATACGCCAGGTCGAGCTGGACCTGCCCCGGCGCGGGACCGGCCGGGGGGAGGCCCTCGCGGTCTCGGCGCGCGTCGCCCCGCTCGGCTCCCGTCTGGTGCTCCTCCTGGTCGAGGACCTCACCGAGGCCCGCCGCATCGAGGCCGTACGCCGCGACTTCGTCGCCAACGTGTCGCACGAGCTGAAGACCCCGGTCGGGGCGATCTCCCTGCTGTCCGAGGCCGTCATGGACGCCGCGGACGACCCCGAGGCGGTCAGCCGCTTCGCCGGCCGCATGCAGATCGAGTCCACCCGGCTGATCAACCTCGTGCAGGAGCTCATCGACCTCTCCCGGGTACAGAACGACGACCCGCTGGAGGACGCCGAGCCCGTACGCGTGGACACGCTGGTGGCCGAGGCCATCGACCGTTGCCGCCACACGGCGTCCTCGAAACAGATCACCATGGCCGCGGGCGGTACCGCCGACCTGCGCGTATGGGGCAACCGCGGACAGCTCGCGGCCGCCCTCGGAAATCTGGTCGAGAACGCCGTCAACTACAGCCCCGCCCGCACCCGCGTCGGCATCGCCGGACGCAGGGTGACGGCTCCTGGGGGAGACTTGATCGAGATCGCCGTGACCGACCAGGGCATCGGCATCCCGGAAAAGGACCGCGAGCGCATCTTCGAGCGCTTCTACCGCGTGGACCCGGCCCGCTCCCGAGCCACGGGAGGAACCGGCCTCGGCCTTGCGATCGTGAAGCACGTGGCGGCCTCGCACGGCGGGGAGGTGTCGGTATGGAGCTCGGAGGGCCAGGGTTCCACGTTCACCCTGCGACTCCCTGAAGCGGCCGCGCCGGCCCCGGCGGCGGCCCACGCCACCCACCCGACCCCTGCCTGACCCAGAACCGCCCCAGCCATTCCTGCCCCGGAGGTCCTTCCGTGACCCGAGTGCTCGTCGTCGAGGATGAGGAATCCTTCAGCGACGCCCTGTCCTACATGCTCCGCAAGGAGGGCTTCGAGGTCGCCATCGCCGCGACCGGGCCCGACGGGCTCGACGAGTTCGAGCGCAACGGCGCCGACCTCGTCCTCCTCGACCTGATGCTCCCCGGCCTGCCCGGCACGGAGGTCTGCCGGCAGCTGCGCGGCCGCTCCAACGTCCCCGTGATCATGGTGACCGCCAAGGACAGCGAGATCGACAAGGTCGTCGGGCTGGAGATAGGAGCAGATGACTACGTCACCAAGCCCTTCTCCTCGCGCGAGCTGGTCGCCCGCATCCGCGCGGTCCTGCGCCGCCGCGGCGAGCCGGAGGAGGTCACCCCGGCGGCCCTGGAGGCCGGCCCCGTACGGATGGACGTCGACCGCCACGTCGTCACCGTCTCCGGCGGCAAGGTGGACCTCCCGCTGAAGGAGTTCGACCTGCTGGAGATGCTGCTGCGCAACGCGGGCCGCGTGCTGACCCGTATGCAGCTCATCGACCGGGTCTGGGGCGCCGACTACGTCGGCGACACCAAGACGCTGGACGTCCACGTCAAGCGCCTCCGCGCCAAGATCGAGCCGGACCCGGGCGCGCCGCGCTACCTGGTGACGGTGCGCGGCCTGGGCTACAAGTTCGAGCCGTAGGCCGAGGGCGCCCCGCGTGCTCCGGGGCCGGTCGGAGGCCGGCACAGCGTCGCGAAGCCGGTGAGGCCCCCGGGCCTCGCCGCGCGAGGGGCGCACGCGGAATGGGGTTCGAGCCGGACCCGGGCGCGCCGCGCTACCTGGTGACGGTGCGCGGCCTGGGCTACAAGTTCGAGCCGTAGGCCGAGGGCGCTCGCGAAACAGGGTTCGAGCCGGGCCCGGGCGCGCCGCGCCGTGGGCCGGCCCGGCCCTGGAGGTGGTACGGGAAGGGCCCCCACCCGCTGATGCGGATGGGGGCCCTTCCCGTATGCGTACGCGGGGTCGGCGTCAGTGGCCGGCGCTGTGCGAGGGGGAACCCGACGGCGTACCGGTGGCGGACCCGGACGGGGTGGCGCCGGCGGCCGCGCCGGTGGCCCCGGCGGACGGGGAGCCCGACGGGGAGCCGGACGGCGTGCCCGAGGGGGTGCCGGACGGGGAGGCGGCCGGGGCCGGGGCCGCGGTCGGGCCGAACGGCGCGAACGCACCGGTGGCCGGGACCACGAAGGCCTCCAGCTCGATGCCGCCCGTGCTGCTCAGCTGGAAGAGGACCTTCTGGACCTCGCCGTCGCGGACGGTCGCGGCGCCGTCCTCGATCACGGCGGAGGCGTTGCCCTTGCCGCCGATCACGACGTAGCCGAGGGCCGGCACGGTGACCTTGCCGGAGCCTTCGGCCGGCTTCAGCGCGACCTTGCCCTTGCCACCCGGGAGGGTGATGCCGTCAAGCGTCTGAGCCTTGGTGCCGTTGTTGAAGACCGTCGCGGAGACGACCGCGGGACCCTTCTCGCCCTTCTGGCCCTGGGTGATCACCAGTGCGTTCTGGACCTCGATGTCGCCCTTGGCGGCGGCGGCGTTGTCCGGCTTGATCTGGAGGGTCTGCGCGTCCTGGCCCGCACCGCATGCGGCCAGCGAGGCGATCGAGAACACGACGGCGGTGGCGGCGAGGGCGCCGCGTCGAAGGCTGCGGCTCACGGCGGCGGCATCTCCTTGGACGAACGGAAGGGGCGGGTGGACGCTCGGAACGGCCGAGGTAAAGCCGCTCTAAGGGTGTGTCAGCGCGCTTAGGTTACCGAGCCGCCGCCCCGCCCCCGCACCCGACCCTCCGCAGGGCGGCCCCCACCCTGGCGGCCTCCCGCGATCTTGCATTCCGCCGTGCCGTTCCCGTGCCGTTCACCGTGCTGTTCGCCGCGTCGTTCATCGGGCCGATCTTGTGGCGCTCGCATATCGTGCGCGGGCCCCGGTTGATCAATTTCCGGATTCCCTCGAACGCACTTCGTGATCAATTCAGGATTGGGCCGGAACCCGCCCGGTGAGGGCGGTCGCCAGTCGGACGGAGTAGTTCGGTTTCTCGACTCGGAACCCGGCAAAACGGGACGTACGTCACACTGATGGGGGTGCCGGGCAGGTGTAGCGTGGCCCTTTCGCCTGGTCCGCGCAGCGCCCCCGACCTGCGAATACCCCCTTCCGGAAGCTCTCCGCAGCACGTTCCTGTTGCTGTTGTCAAGCCCCGAGATGTGCCCTGACCTGCGAAAACGCCATTCATAACAGTCAGTTCTCGTGTTACCCTGGATAGCCACGGAAGGGGTACCTGTCACATGACGTTCAAGGTTGGCGACACCGTGGTCTATCCCCATCACGGGGCCGCGCTGATCGAGGCCATTGAGACTCGTCAGATCAAAGGCGTGGACAAGACCTACTTGGTGCTCAAGGTCGCTCAGGGCGACCTGACGGTTCGTGTGCCTGCGGACAATGCGGAGTTCGTCGGCGTTCGCGACGTAGTCGGCCAGGACGGGCTGGACCGGGTCTTCGAGGTGCTTCGTGCACCGTATGCAGAAGAGCCGACGAACTGGTCCCGGCGCTACAAGGCAAATCTGGAGAAGCTCGCTTCTGGCGATGTCATCAAGGTCGCCGAAGTGGTGCGTGACCTGTGGCGTCGTGAGCGCGAGCGCGGGCTGTCCGCGGGCGAGAAGCGCATGCTCGCGAAGGCACGCCAGATTCTGGTGAGCGAGCTCGCGCTCGCTGAGAACACGAACGAGGACAAGGCCGAGGCCCTCCTCGACGAGGTGCTCGCGTCCTGACGCGAGTCCCCGTGCACCACTTGGTGCGCAGCTTGCCGCGGTGCCCGATGACAAGGTCTCTCCTCCACGAGAGACCTGTTGCCGGGCGCTGCGGCATGTCTGTATCCGTACCTTTTGCCTTACTGCCTCACTGCCACCATCGCGATGGCGTGCCGGGCCCGGGCAGCCTGCTCGACCGGTCGTCACGGAAGGGGCGAGGGGCGTCGCACCCGGCACCCTTCAGGCCATACCCATGTCGGCCGAAGTCACAAACCTGGCTCGGAGCTACTGATGTCTGACGTTACGCGTCCCCACCGCACCGCCGCGGTGATCCCGGCCGCCGGCCGGGGGGTACGCCTCGGTCCCGGTGCCCCCAAGGCCCTGCGGGCCCTCGGCGGCACCCCGATGCTCATCCACGCCGTACGCGCGATGGCCCGCTCCCGCGCGGTCTCCCTCGTGGTGGTCGTGGCCCCGCCCGCGGAGGCCGCCGAGGTGCGCCTGCTGCTGGGCGAGCACGCCCTGCCCGAGCGCACCGAGCTGCTGGTCGTCCCCGGCGGCCAGACCCGCCAGGACTCCGTCCGCGCCGGCCTCGACGCGCTGCCGCCGGACGTCGCCTCCGTACTCATCCACGACGCGGCCCGCCCGCTCGTCCCCGTGGACACGGTGGACTCGGTGATCGAGGCCGTACGCGACGGCGCGCCCGCCGTGGTGCCCGCGCTGCCCCTGGCCGACACCGTCAAGGAGGTCGAGCCCGGCAAGCCCGGCGAGCCCGAGCCGGTCCTCGGCACGCCCGAGCGGGCCCGGCTGCGCGCCGTGCAGACCCCGCAGGGCTTCGACCTGGCCACCCTCCGGCAGGCGCACGCCGCGATCGCCGTCGCCGGCGAGGGCGCCACCGACGACGCCGGAATGGTGGAACGGCTCGGCGTCACCGTCGTGGTGATCCCGGGCCACGAAGAGGCCTTCAAGGTCACCCGCCCGCTCGACCTGGTCCTCGCAGAGGCCGTACTCGCCCGCAGGAGGGCCAACGATGGCTACTGAGCCGACCACCCCGACCGCTCCCGTCGCGCCGCTGATCCCGCTCGTCGGCATCGGCACCGACGTCCACGCCTTCGAGACCGGCCGCGAGCTGTGGTGCGCCGGCCTGCTCTGGGAGGGCGAGGACGGCCTCGCCGGCCACTCCGACGGTGACGTCGCCGCCCACGCCGCCTGCGACGCCCTCTTCTCCGCCGCCGGCGTCGGGGACCTCGGCGCGCACTTCGGCACCTCCCGCCCCGAGTGGTCCGGAGCCGCGGGCGTCACCCTTCTGGCGGAGGCGGCCCGTATCGTCCGCGCCGAGGGCTTCGAGATCGGCAACATCGCCATCCAGGTGATCGGCGTACGCCCGAAGATCGGCAAGCGGCGCGAAGAAGCGCAGAAGGCGCTCGCGGCCGCCGCCGGCGCCCCCGTCTCGGTGTCCGGCACCACCACCGACGGGCTGGGGCTCACCGGCCGCGCCGAAGGGCTCGCCGCCATCGCCACGGCCCTCGTGTACCGGACGAACCGGGCCTGATCGCTCGTCGCGGCCGTACATCTTCGGCAACAAAGGTGCCCCGGGTCCCGAAAGGGTCGCGGGGCACTGCTACAGGGCCACTACCCTGGATGCCGTGACTATTCGCCTGTACGACACCAGCGCCCGGCAGATCCGCGACTTCACCCCGCTCACCGCGGGCTGTGTCTCGATCTACCTGTGCGGCGCCACGGTGCAGGCCGCCCCGCACATCGGGCACATCCGGTCGGGCCTCAACTTCGACATCATGCGCCGCTGGTTCGAGTACCGGGGCTACGAGGTCACCTTCGTCCGCAACGTCACGGACATCGACGACAAGATCATCACGAAGGCCGCCGAGCAGCGCCGCCCGTGGTGGTCCATCGGCTACGAGAACGAGCGCGCCTTCAACGACGGCTACACCGCGCTCGGCTGCCTCCCGCCCACCTACGAGCCCCGCGCCACCGGCCACGTCACCGAGATGGTCGAGATGATGCGCGGACTCATCGAGCGCGGTCACGCCTACGAGTCCGAGGGCAACGTCTACTTCGACGTGAAGTCCTTTCCCGGCTACCTCTCGCTCTCCCGCCAGGAGCTCGACAACATCCGCCAGCCGGAGAGCACCGGCGAGACCGGCAAGCGCGACCCGCGCGACTTCGCCATGTGGAAGTCCGTCAAGCCCGGCGAGCCCTCCTGGGAGACCCCTTGGGGCCGTGGCCGCCCCGGCTGGCACCTGGAGTGCTCCGCCATGGCGCACAAGTACCTCGGTGAGGCCTTCGACATCCACGGCGGCGGGCTCGACCTGATCTTCCCGCACCACGAGAACGAGATCGCCCAGGCCCAGGCCTTCGGCGACGAGTTCGCCAAGTACTGGGTGCACAACGCCTGGGTCACCATGTCCGGCGAGAAGATGTCCAAGTCGCTGGGCAATTCCGTCCTCGTCTCCGAGATGGTCAAGCAGTGGCGCCCGATCGTCCTGCGCTACTACCTCGGCACCCCGCACTACCGGTCGATGATCGAGTACAGCGAGGAGGCCCTGCGCGAGGCCGAGTCGGCCTTCGCCCGGATCGAGGGCTTCTACCAGCGCGTCATCGAGAAGGCCGGCGGTCCCGTCGAGCCGGCGCGCGAGGTCCCGCCCGCCTTCGCCGAGGCCATGGACGACGACCTGGGAGTCCCGCAGGCGCTCGCGATCGTCCACACCACCGTCCGTCAGGGCAACAGCGCGCTCGCCGCCGACGACAAGGACGCGGCCATCGCGCGCCTGTCCGAGGTACGGGCCATGCTCGGCGTCCTCGGCCTGGACCCGCTCGACCCGCACTGGGACGGCGCAAACGCGTCCGACCGCGGCGAGGAGCTCCACGGCGCCGTGGACACCCTCGTACGACTCGTCCTGGAGCAGCGCGAGTCCGCCCGGGCCCGCAAGGACTGGGCGACCGCCGACGCGATCCGCGACCAGCTCCAGCAGTCCGGGCTGGTCATCGAGGACAGCCCCACCGGTCCGCGCTGGACGCTCGGCCCCCGCTGAGCCCAGCAGCTGAGCTTGGTGTGCTGCCCGGCGCTCCGGGCGGCACACTCTTCATACGTACATATCGCAGCACCAACGAAAACAGGTAGAAGTCATGGCCGGGAACAGCCAACGCAGGAACCGCCGCACGTCCAACAAGAAGGGCGCGACGGTCGGCAGCGGTGGCCAGCGGCGCAAGGGCCTGGAAGGCAAGGGCCCCACGCCCAAGGCCGAGGACCGCAAGAAGCACAAGGCCAACCGCATCTCCAACGCCATGGCCCGCCAGGCGGCCAAGCGTCGCCCGGCCCCGCGCCGCGGCGGCCCCAAGGGCACCAGCGAGATGGTCGTCGGCCGCAACCCGGTCTTCGAGGCGCTGCGCGACGGTGTCCCCGCCACGACGCTCTACGTCCAGCAGTTCATCGACAACGACGAGCGCGTCCGCGAGGCCCTCCAGCTCGCCGGTGAGCGCGGCAACATCAACCTGATGGAAGCCCCGCGCCCCGAGCTCGACCGCATGACCAACGGGCTCAACCACCAGGGCCTGGTCCTCCAGGTCCCGCCGTACGAGTACGCGCACCCCGAGGACCTCACCGCGGCCGCCTACGACGAGGGCGACGACCCGCTGATCGTCGCGCTCGACGGCGTCACCGACCCGCGCAACCTCGGCGCGATCGTCCGCTCCGTCTCCGCCTTCGGCGGCCACGGCGTGGTCATCCCCGAGCGCCGCGCCGCCGGCATGACCGCCGGTGCGTGGAAGACCTCGGCCGGCACCGCCGCCCGCACCCCGGTCTCGCGCGTCACCAACCTGACCCGTGCCCTCCAGGACTACAAGAAGGCCGGCATCACCGTCGTCGGCCTCGCCGCCGAGGGCACCCACGAGGTCCAGGACCTCGAGGTGCTCGGCGGTCCGGTCGTCATCGTCGTCGGCTCCGAGGGCAAGGGTCTCGGCCGGCTCGTCGGCGAGAACTGCGACTACCTCGTGCGCATCCCGATGCCGGGTGGCGCCGAGTCCCTCAACGCCGGTGTCGCCGCCGGTGTCGTGCTCTACGAGGCGGCCCGCCGCCGCGCCACCCGCGGCCGCGTCTGAGCTCCGCGCGACTGATCCACTTGGCTCACGGAACATGACCCGTGAGCGTGTCACCCCGCCCGATTCGGGCGGGGTGGCTTGATCTTGACGGGTCTCGGACACATCCCTGGCGTCAAGGCAGTGTCCTAAGCACTGATCACTCGGTTAGATGAGTGTGGACACCAGAACGTCAGGGTTCGACGACCAGCCCGCGCTGAGCATGGTCAAGGTGCCGTGCGACCCCGCACAGGTCATCGTCAACCACGCCAGCTTCCGCGTGCGGCTCGCACCGAGCCCGAGCGCGCGTTCCAAGCCCGCGAAGGCCCCCGGCCGCGCACCCGTTCTGGGTGGCGCCGTGGTGGCGGCCGCCGGGGCCACCCGCCGTCGGGCCCCCGTGGTCTGGAGCGGCAAGTCCGACGCCGGCGACGCCGCCGCCATGGGCGGTCTGCTCCAGGCCGTCCGTGAGGCCGGCCGCGGACACGACGAGTACGACGGCGGCGCCACCCAGGTCATCCCCCGCGTCGACCTGGCCCACGACCTCGCCGAGGACACCCTCGCCACGCCGACCGTCATCGGCCAGCGCAGCTACGGGGACCCCACCGAGACCCGCCCGCCGGCCGCCGTACGCGACCTGCCCTACCAGCAGGAGCCGCCCGGCTCCGGCCCCGGGGCCGACCCCCGCCGGGCCGGCCCCGACACGCGCGGGCAGGCCTCCTACTACCCCGGCCGCCGGATGAACCTCGGCGTCGTGCTGCTCCCGCTGCGCGTCTTCCTCGGCTTCATCTCCATCTACGCCGGCATGGGCAAGCTCTGCGACCCCGTCTACTTCGACGGCGGCGAGCGCGGCTCCATGGTCACCTGGCTGCACACGCTGAACCCCTGGGCGCTCGCCGAGCCGCTGCGCGACTTCGCCCTCGCGCACCCGGTCGGCGCGGGCCTGAGCGTCGCCTTCCTCCAGGTCATCGTCGGCGTGCTCACGGTCTTCGGCCTGTGGCAGCGGTTCGCCGCCTGCTTCGGGGCGCTGCTGTCCGCCGCCCTGCTGATGACGGTGAGCTGGAAGACCGTCCCGGCCTACGACGCGCCCGACATCATCTACCTCGCCGCCTGGAGCCCGCTGATCATCGCGGGAGCCCCGGTCTACTCCCTCGACGGCCGCCTCGCCGGCGAGGCCTGGCGGACCCTCGGCCCGCGCTCCGAGATCTGGCGGCTGCGGCGGCGCGTCCTGCGCCGCGGGGCCGTCATGGCCACCGTCGTGTGCGGGCTCACCCTGCTCGTCGGCTCGCTCCTCGGCGGCGCGGTCCGCTCCTCCACCGTCGTCACCGTCCCCGGGCCGGGCGAGGCGCCCAGCAACTACCTGCCGGGCCGTCCGCTGCCGCAGGCACCGGCGAGCCCGCAGCCGGGACAGCAGCGGTCCACGCAGGCGCCGAGCAAGGCCGCCTCGCCCTCGGCGAGCGCGACCGAGCCCGCCGCGAAGTCCGGGAAGACCGCGTCCGGCAGCCCCTCCAAGGGGACCTCGGGCACCCGCTCCGAGTCACCGGCCGCGACGCGCGGCACCACCGGCAAGCAGACCCCCCGCAGCACCCCCCGGCAGTCCTCCGCACCGAGGCAGCCGTCCTCCTCCGCGGGGAGCAGCACGGGCGGCGGGGCCCCGGCCCCGAAGCAGCCCGGCCTGATCGGCGGGCTCATCGGCTGACACCGGCACACGGCAACCGGGGCCCGGCGCGCGCGAGCGTGCCGGGCCCCCGTGCGTGTGCCGGGCGCGCGAAGCCGCGTACGTCACGGGCGGCGAGCGGCCCGTGACGGGCCTCAGGGGCCCTTCTGCGCCGCCAACTCCCGTGCGGCCTCGGTGAGGTCCTTGGCGGTGTCGATCGCCCGCCAGTAGGCGCCCTGCGGCAGCGGGAAGCCCGCGAGGCGTCGCTCGCGGGCCAGGCGCGGGAACGTCGTGCGCTCGTGGTCGCCCAAGTCCGGCAGCAGCGAGGCGAATTCGGCGCTGAAGACGTACACGCCGGCGTTGACGAGGTAGGGCGACGGCGGGGCCTCGATGAAGTCCAGCACGTGCCCGAACTCGTTGGTCTCCACGACCCCCCACGGGATGCGCGGCCGCGCCAGCGCGAGCGTGGCCACCGCGTCCCGCTCCGCGTGGAAGGCGGCCATCTCGCGCAGCGAGAAGCGGGTCCACACGTCGCCGTTGGTCGCGTACCAGGCCCCGTCGGGGTGCGGGAGGTGCCGGGCCGCGTACTTGAGACCGCCGCCGCGTCCCAGCGGCTCCTCCTCGACCACCGTGGTCACGCGGAGCGGCAACCGGGCCCCGGCCAGCCACTCCTGGAGCACCTCGGCGAGGTGCCCGCAGGACACCACGGCGTCCGTGACCCCCTCGGCGGCCAGCCAGGCCAGTTGGTGCCCGATGATCGGCACCCCCGTGCCCGGGATCTCCACCATCGGCTTCGGGCGGTCGTCCGTGTACGGCCGCAGCCGCGAACCCTGGCCGCCCGCCAGGACGACGGCCTGGCTGGGGGCGGCGGGGAACGCGGCTGCGGGGGGCGCGGGTGGAGCGGATCGGCGGTCGTCGGTCATGACGGCCAGCGTAGGGACGTGACGGGCGTCAGCCCATGGAGGCGACGCCGGAGGCGTACGAGGTGTCACAGACGGGCCGGGAGTACGACTGGGCCTTCGTCGGGCCGTACGCGTCCACGGCGGCCCGCCCCAGCGCCCGCGCGATCCCCACGCAGTGCTCGGCGAGCGAGGGCCGCTTGTTCACCTCCTGCTGGAGGTGGGTCAGGACGTCGTCCGGCCGCCCGCCCTGCTGCAACTCGCCGACGAGCTGGTCGCGCAGCACCTCGTGGGCGGCACGCGGCTTCGCGGGGACGGAGACGTCCTCGGCGGCGGCGGTCAGGACCTGGGAGGACGAAGTGTCCGCCCAGGGGACCATGGTGACCGCGAGGGTCCCGGACAGGACCAGGACGACGGGCAGGACCAGGGCGAGGGAACGGCCGATTCGGCGGGCAGTGTGGGTCACGAGGGCGAGAGTAGCGCTCGGTGAGGATTTGGCGACATTTAGTCACTCTGTCGGGGGATGGTTCGACGTGGTTTTTCGAATCAAGGGTTGACGGTTGGGGCCGAATGGCCCGGTCTGCCGGGATTGCGGCCACGCTCGCGGACGGGCAACGGACGCCGAAGGGGCGCCCCTTGACGGGACGCCCCTCCAACGACCGCGAAACCCGCGGGAGCTGCTTACTTCGACAGCCGCTCGCCGGAGGAGGTCGAGAAGACGTGGATCTCGTCGGCGCGCGGCACCACGTGGAGGCTGGAGCCCTTCTCCGGGACCTGGCGGCCGCCCACACGCACCACGAGGTCCTGCGAGCCCTCGGCGGTGGTGGTGGAGCCGTAGACGTAGCCGTCGGCGCCGAGTTCCTCGACGACGTTCACGACCATGGTCAGACCGCCGCTCTCGGCGACGTCGAAGTGCTCCGGGCGGACGCCGACCGTGACGGTGCGGTCGCCCGCGTCGGCCGCCGCGGACAGCGCCTCGCGGGACACCGGGACGACGCTGTCGCCGAACTTCACGCCGCCGTCGGTGATCGGGACCTCGACCAGGTTCATGGCCGGCGAGCCGATGAAGCCGGCGACGAAGAGGTTCGCGGGACGGTCGTACATGTTGCGCGGGGTGTCGACCTGCTGGAGCAGCCCGTCCTTCAGGACGGCCACGCGGTCGCCCATCGTCATCGCCTCGACCTGGTCGTGGGTGACGTAGACCGTGGTGATGCCGAGGTCGCGCTGGAGCGCCGCGATCTGCGTGCGGGTGGAGACGCGGAGCTTGGCGTCGAGGTTCGACAGCGGCTCGTCCATCAGGAACACCTGCGGCTTGCGCACGATGGCGCGGCCCATGGCGACGCGCTGGCGCTGACCGCCGGAGAGCGCCTTGGGCTTCCGGTCGAGGTACTGGGTCAGGTCGAGCATCTTCGCCGCGTCCTCCACCTTCTTGCGAATGGTGGCCTTGTCCTCACCGGCGATCTTGAGCGCGAAGCCCATGTTGTCGGCGACGCTCATGTGCGGGTAGAGCGCGTAGTTCTGGAACACCATCGCGATGTCCCGGTCCTTGGGCGGCAGGTGCGTGACGTCGCGGTCGCCGATGCGGATGGCGCCGCCGTTGACGTCCTCCAGGCCGGCGAGCATGCGCAGCGAGGTGGACTTGCCGCAGCCGGACGGGCCGACGAGGACGAGGAACTCGCCGTCCTGGATCTCCAGCTCGAGCTGGTCGACGGCCGGCTTGTCGCCGCCGGGGTACAGACGGGTCGCCTTGTCGAAAGTGACAGAAGCCATGGTGATGAATCCCTTCTACCGGCAGGAACGTGCCGGACGATCCGAGTGGAAGGTCTAGTCCAGAATCCGGACTCCGCCCGACGCTACCCGCCGTGCCCTCCGCTGTCAGCACCGCACCGTCGTGACTTCGAACTTTGTGCGATCTGTCGGACCCGCCCTGGATCCCCTCACGGACGCCGTCATGGCACCGGCCGTGGCGGCGACGGGGTACCCGCCGGAGGGCCGACCAATGTGATGGCCGGGGGAATCGCGTGCTGTGTAGAGTGATGGCGGCTTCGCTCGCCGTGTGCGCGAGTGGGTCGCGCCTCCTTAGCTCAGTCCGGCCAGAGCAACGCACTTGTAATGCGTAGGTCGTCGGTTCGAATCCGACAGGGGGCTCGTCGAACCCCAGGTCACGTGCTGAGTGACCTGGGGTTTTTCCGTTCCGGAGACGTTGCTCCGCCACGCCGCCGGCACCGGATCCGGTCCCGGCGCAGGACCTCCGCGTCGTACGCCAGCCTGTTCGAGTGGTGGTGATGGGCCGGAAGGGGGGCTCCTGCTGCCCCTCGTGATCCGAGGGCCCCGCTTCGGGAACTCTGCGTCGACCGGTTCTGCCGGCCCGGCCCCCCCTCGGGGCTCCGTGCCGGCTGCGGGCGCGATCCGTCTTCCCGGGAAGACGGGAGAAGTGAGGAGCCTTCATGGCGTGTTACGGGCGGAACAGCCTGCGGCGTGTGCTGACAGGAGCGGCGATCGGCCTCGTGCTGGCCGTCACCGGCACCGCGGGACCCGCGCAGGCGCACACGGGGACGGCATCGGCCTCGGCCGGAGCCGCCGCGTCGAAGGCGCGGGCGGTGTGCCCGCCGACGCCGCTGTGGGCGAACACCGGCGGGAACGACCAGAGGCTCATCCAGTACGACACGACGGGCACCGCGCTCAGCAACGTCCCGTTGGCCCGCGACTACGGCGACATCGCCTTCAGCCCCAACGGCTCGACGCTGTACGGGGTGGACTTCCCCGGATCCCCCGACACCGCCACCCTCTACACCATCGACCCCGTCACCGGTGCGGAGACGTCCAGCCGGCCGATCTCCGGACCGCTCGCGGCGGTCACGTCGGTACCCGCCGTCAACGGCCTGACCGCCCGCGCGGACGGAATGCTCATCGCCGGCTCGTTCAATTCGAGCCAGATCTTCCTGATCGACCCCGCCACGGGCGTCTCCACGCTCTTCCCCGCCTCCTTCCCGGCCGGCATCGTCTCGGCGGGTGACTTCATCACCCTGGACGACGGCGACGTCCTCGCCTTCGGCACCGCGGACGCCGCGAGTCCGTCCCCGGTGTTCCGGATCCGCCCCGACAACACCGTCGTCCAGATCGGTACGGTCCCCCAGACCTTCGGCGCGGCCAAGTCCGCGGGCAGCGTCTACGCCTTCGCGTCCAACGGCGACATCAACCTGCTGACCAGCCTGCCCACCACGGCGTCGACGGCGCCGCTGCCGGTGACGACCGTCGAGGCGACGGGCCGCGGCTTCTACGGGGCCACCTCCGCGCAGGACAGCGGCAGCTGCGTCGCGCCCGCCTACACCGTGGCGAAGTCCGCGTCACCGACCGGACCGGTGAACCAGGGCAACACCATCACCTACCGGCTCACCGTCACGAACACCGGCACCGTCGCCGGGAACGGCGACTTCACCGACGACCCGAGCGACGTCCTGGACGACGCCACCTTCGTGCCCGGCTCGCTCACCTCCACCAGCGGCACCGCGAACCTCGCCGGGAACACGCTCACCTGGACCGGCACCCTGGCACCCGGCGGCACCGCGACCATCACCTACCAGGTGCGGGTCGACTCCCCGGACACCGGCGACCACACCCTGGTCAACTACGTGGCGCCCACCGCGCCGGGCGGCTCCTGCGCGTCGGCGCGCTCCTGCTCGGTCACGATCCACGTCAAGAAGAAGCACGACCACAAGGACTGCGACAAGCCCGGCCACGGTCACAAGCCCGGGCACGGCGGCAAGCCCGGTCACGACCACGACCACGGTGACCCGCGCGAAGGGGACGAGGGCAAGACCCTCTAGCGGGACGGACCCCTCCCAGCGGTGGAACGGTGGGCCCGACACACGTCACAGGTGTCGGGCCCACCGCCTTCCGTGCGGTCAGTGCCGGCCCGAGATGCGGTCGGCCAGGCGGGCCAAGGACGCCGTCGTCGGGGCGTGGGTGGCGGCTTCGCGACGATCCGCCTCGCGGTAGGCGGCGTAGAGGGCCTGGACGCCCAGCCAGCGCAAGGGCTCCGGCTCCCAGCGGCGGACGCGGTGGTTCACCCACGGCAGGGTGGTCAGCTCGGTGGACTCGCCGAGGACCAGGTCGCGCAGGGTACGGGCCGCGAGGTTGGCGGTGGCGACGCCCGAGCCCACGTAGCCGCCCGCCCAACCCAGGCCCGAGGCGCGGTCCAGGGTGACGGTGGCGCACCAGTCACGGGGCACGCCGAGCACACCCGACCAGGCGTGGCTGATCTCCGTGCCGGTGAGCGCCGGGAAGAAGGAGAAGAGGAGGTCGGTCAGGGCGGAGACGGTGGCGGGCTGGGTACGGCCGTCGTTGTCGGTGCGCGAGCCGAAGCGGTACGGCACCCCGCGGCCGCCGATCGCGATCCGGTCGTCGGCGGTGCGCTGCGCGTACATGTACGCGTGGGCCATGTCGCCCAGCAGTGTGCTGTCCGACCAGCCCAGCCGGGACCAGGTCTCGGCGGGCAGCGGGGCCGTCACGATCATCGATGAGTTCATCGGGAGCCAGGACCGCTTCTGGCCCTTGAGGGCGGCGGTGAAGCCCTCGGTGCAGCGCAGCACGTAGGGGGCGCGGACCGTGCCGTAGGGCGTGACCGCCTTGCCCGCGGAGATCTCCGTGACCGGGGTCGATTCGTGGATCACCACGTCGAGACGTTCGCAGGCCGCGGCCAGGCCCCTGACCAACTTCAGGGGGTGGATGCGGGCGCCGTGCGGGCTCCAGCTGGAGCCGACGGCATCGGCGATGTCGAGGCGGGCGCGGGTGGCGGGGGCGTCGTACAGCTCGCGGTCGGTCTCGCCGAAGGCGAGCTCGGCGGCGTGGAAGGCCTTGAGGCGGCCGAGCTGGGCGGGGGTGCGGGCGACTTCGAGGACACCGCCGCGATGGATGTCGGCGTCGATGCCCTCCTTGGCGGCGACATCGACGACCTCGGTGACGGTCGCGTTCATGGCCTGCTGGAGGCGGCGGGCGGCCGGGAGACCGTGGAGGGCGGCGTAGCGGTCGCGGCCGGCGATGCCGTTGTAGAGCCAGCCGCCGTTGCGGCCGGAGGCGCCGTAGCCGCAGAACTTCTGCTCCAGGACGGTGATCCGCAGGTCGGGGGCGGCGAGCTTGAGGTAGTAGGCGGTCCACAGGCCGGTGTAGCCGCCGCCGACGATGACGACGTCGGCGGTGGTGTCGGTGGTGAGGGGTGCGCGGGGTGGGGTGGCCGGGGTGCGGCTGGGCGCGGTCGCGTACCAGAAGGAAATACCGCCGTTGATCGTCATGGGGGAGTTGGTACACCCCGTCTCGGAGGGGTGTCCAGGGACGGTGTGTCGTGGTTCGGGAGCATCGGCTGGACGTGTAGCCCGACCCCTGCGGGGTGCTCGGCGGTGTGGGGTGCGGCTCGGGCGCTGCCCGGGGCCGCGCCTCAAACGCCGGCGGGGCTGAAGGTGCGGGCCCGTGCCTCGGTAGGTGTCGGGGCGGGGGGCCGGGGTGGGGTGTCTCCTCGGCTCGCGCCTTACTGGCATGTCTCGGTTGTGGGGCGGGGTTGCGCGCTCGTCCTGCGGGGACACCCCACCCCGTCCCCCCACCCCTCGGGCCGTACCGTCGAAGCCCCGCCGTGGGGCGGGGACACGCAGGAGGGTCCCCGCAGGACGAGGCGCGACCCGGGCCGTCTTGCCGGGACGTGGCCGCACGCGCCGAGCCGAGGAGACCCTCGTGCGGGGCCCCGCACCACCCCGCACCACCCAGCCCCGCCGGCGCTTGAGGCGACCCGCCCGGCAAGGGCAAAGTCCAGCTGAACACCGCCGAGCACCCCGCAGGGACACCGCCGAGCACCCCGCAGGGACACCGGCAGGGGGACGGTACCGTCCGGGGATGGTGGAGATTCCGGACGGGCTGGTCGAGGCGCAGGTCGGGTTCAACGGGGATGCCGGGCGGGAGTTCATCGCCGCGTTGCCCGGGCGGGCGGAGCGGTTTCTGGAGCGGTGGGAGCTGCGGCGGAACGGGCCCGTGATGCACGGGGTGACGGCTTTGGTGTTGCCGGTGGAGCGGGCCGACGGGAGCGGGGCCGTGCTGAAGCTGGTGGCGGTGGACGAGGAGAGCGTGGGGGAGCCGGTCGCGCTGCGCGCGTGGGACGGGCAGGGCTGCGTACGGCTGCTGGAGCACGACGTGGACACCGGGACCCTGCTGCTGGAGCGGTTGGACGAGGGGCGGGATCTGGCGGCGCTCGCGCGGGAGGACGCGCGGCAGGCGGTGGTGGTGGTCGGGGAGTTGGTGGCGCGGCTGACGGCGGTGCCGGCTCCGGCGGGGTTGCGCGGGCTCGGTGGGATGGCCGCCGGGATGCTGGAGGAGGTGCCGCGGGCGCTGGCGCGGTTGGTGGAGGCGCGGGACCGGCGGGTGTTGAAGGACTGCGCGGCGGCGGTGGCGGAGGTCGTGGGGGAGCCGGGGGACCGGCTGCTGCATTGGGATCTGCATTACGAGAACGTGCTGGCGGGTGGCCGGGAGCCGTGGCTGGCGATCGACCCGAAGCCCTTGGCGGGTGATCCGGGTTTCGATCTCATGCCGGCGATCATCAACAACTTCCGGGCCGGGGACGTGGGGTGGCGGTTCGACCTGCTGACCCGGGTGGCGGGTCTGGAGCGGGAGCGGGCGCGGGCCTGGACGCTGGGGCGGGTGCTCCAGAACTGTCTGTGGGACGTCGAGGACGGGGAAGTGCGTCTGGACGAGGATCAGTTGACGGTCGCCGAGGTGCTGCTGGGGCGGTGATCGGCCTAGGCTGCGGGCATGATCCGCAGCGCCGAAGTCAGCGATGTCCCCGTCATCCACGCGATGATCCGCGAGCTCGCGGAGTACGAGAAGGTGCCGCACGAGGCGCGGGCCACCGAGGAGCAGTTGCGGGAGGCGCTGTTCGGGGAGCGTCCGGCGGTGTTCGCGCACGTCGCGGAGACTCCGGAGGGGGAGGTCGTCGGGTTCGCGGTGTGGTTCCTGTCCTTCTCGACGTGGCGCGGGGTGCACGGGATCTACCTGGAGGACCTGTACGTGCGGCCGGGCGTGCGCGGTGGAGGTCACGGCAAGGCGTTGCTGCGGGAGTTGGCGCGGACGTGCGTGGAGCGGGGCTACGAGCGGCTGGAGTGGTCGGTGCTGAAGTGGAACGCGCCGACCATCGCTTTCTACGAGGCCTTGGGCGCCCGCCCGCAGGAGGAGTGGGACGTGTACCGGTTGACGGACGGCGCGCTGGCTGAGCTGGGTGGGGTGCGGTAGCCGGTTTCAGGGTTCCAGGACGACCTTGCCGGTGGTGGCGCGGGTTTCCAGGTCGTGGTGGGCGGTGGCGGCCTCGGCGAGCGGGTAGCGGGTGAGGGCGGGGCGTAGGCGGCCGGAGGCGGCCTCGGCGAGGGCGCGGGTCTCCAGGACGCGCAGCGGGTCGGGGGCGCCGACCCGCTGGAGCATGGTGGGGCCGAGGACGCCTTGGGTGGTGATGCCGCGGGCGTCGAGGTCGGCGCGTTCGGCGTCGGTGAGGTGGAGGGGGCCGCCGGACCAGCCGAAGACGAGGTGCCGGGCGCCGGGGGCGAGGAGGTCGAGGGCGGTGCGGGCGGTGTCGCCGCCGACGGAGTCGAAGAGGACGGTGGCGCCGTCGGGGTGGTGGGCGCGTACGGCGTCGGGCCAGGTGGGGTCGGTGTGGTCGAGGGCGAGGTGGGCGCCGTTGGCGGCGGCCAGGGCGGCTTTGGCGGGGCCGCCGGCGAGGGCGACGACGGTGGCGCCGGCGTTGACCGCGTACTGGACGAGGAGGGTGCCGATGCCGCCGGCGGCGGCGGGGATCAGGGCGACGGAGTCCGGTCCGAGGTCGGCGAACTGCAGGATCCCGAGGGTGGTGCGGCCGGTGCCGATCATGGCGACGGCTTCGGCGGGTTCGAGGCCGGGCGGTACGGGGTGCAGGCGGTCGGCGTCGGCGACGGCGTACTGGGCGTAGCCGCCGGGGGCGAAGCCGAGGTGGACGACGACGGTGCGGCCGAGCCAGGCGGGGTCGGTGCCGGGGCCGAGGGCGTCGACGGTGCCGGCGACCTCGCGGCCCGGGATGGTCGGGAGTTCGGGGAGCGGGGCGGGCGGGCCCTGGATGCCTTGGCGGAGGCTGGTGTCGAGGAGGTGGACGCCGGCGGCGGCGACGGCGATGCGGACCTGGCCGGGGGCGGGGACGGGGGTGTCGGTGTGTTCGTAGGAGAGGTTCTCGGCGGGGCCGAAGGTGTGGAGGCGGATGGCTCGCATGGTGGTCATGGCGTCAGGTTGCGACCTCGAGCGCGGTTGAGGTCAAGGGTCGCCGTTGTCGGCTGTTGTCAGTGGGCTGGTTCACGATGGAGGCATGGCGCGCAAAGGGCAGCAGGAGCAGACGGTGAAGGCGGCACGGCGGCCGGAGCTGCGGCTGCCCGAGCCGACGGTGTGGGAGGGGGGTGAGCTGGAGCCGGACGGGGACTACGACGGGCTGGAGTTCGCGGATCTCGACCTGGCGGGGCAGGAGGGGATCGGGTCCCGGTTCATGGACTGCGCGGTGCGGCGGTGTGCGCTGGACGAGGTGGGGTTGGCGAAGGCGCGGATCCTGGATTCGGTGCTGGAGGGGGTCCGGGGGGTGGGGACGGATCTGTCGGGGGCCTCGCTGCGGGACGTGGAGGTGGTGGACGCCCGGCTGGGCGGGGTGCAGCTGCACGGGGCGGTGCTGGAGCGGGTGGTGGTCCGCGGGGGCAAGATCGACTACCTGAATCTGCGGAAGGCGCGGCTCAAGGACGTGGTCTTCGAGGGGTGTGTGCTGGTGGAGCCGGACTTCGCGGGAGCGGTGCTGGAGCGGGTGGAGTTCCGGGACTGCGCGCTGCGGGGGGTGGATCTCAGCGGGGTGCGGATGACGGATGTGGATCTGCGGGAGGCGTCCGTGCTGGAGATCGCGCGGGGGGTGGAGGCGCTGGCCGGGGCGGTGATCAGCCCGGCGCAGCTGTTCGACCTGGCTCCGGCGCTGGCGGCGCAGCTGGGGGTGCGGGTGGTGGCCTAGCCCCGCCGGGGCAGTGCCGCCGGGGGCGCTGCCCGCGGGCTCCCGCGCCTCGAACGCGGGCGGGGGCGGGAGGGGTGGGGCGGTTGGGGCGAATGGCCGAGCAGGGGGGTCTCCGGGCGGGCGGGTCGGCGGGTGCGGTGCCTAACGTCGCTGGCAGACACATCGGTGCACGAGGCCTGTGGAGGTGTCATGTCCCGTTTGGGCCGCTGGCTGGCGGGGGCCTGCGCGAGTACGGTCGCCGTCGGCCTGCTCATCTCGGGGAGCGCCCACGGCGGGCGGTCGCCGCGGGAGGGGGCCGGGGGTGGTGCGGGGGCCGAGGTCCCCGAGGTCGCCGTGGGCGCCTATCTCCACTACGGCTCGCCCGGTGTCGAGCGGATGCGGGAACTGTCGAAGTGGCTCGGCGGTACCGAGCTGCGCGCCGGGCACACCTACCTGCCCGGGGACACCTGGGCGAACATCGAGGGGGCACCCGATTCGCTGCGCACCTGGGCGCGGTGGCGCGGGGAGAAGGCCGATCGACTGTTCGTGCTGAACGTGCCCATGCAGGAGCGCAACGAGGCGGGTGTTCCCGACGACCGGGTCGCCGAGCTGATCCGCTCCGGGGCGCGGGGTGCCAACGACCACCACTTCCGGCGGCTGGCGACGCGTCTGGTCGAGCTGGGGGTGCCGGACACGGTGATCGTGCTCGGTTGGGAGATGAACGGCTTCAACTACACGCACCGTTGCCGGCCCGATCCCGAGAGCTGGAAGACGTACTGGCGGCGCGTCGTGGCTGCCATGCGCTCGGTGGAGGGGCAGCGGTTCCGGTTCGACTACGCCCCCAACCGTGGCGGTGACGCGATCGCCTGGACCAGCTGCTATCCGGGTGACGACGTGGTCGACGTCATCGGCATGGACTCCTACGACCAGGAGCCCGGCCGTACCTTCGACGAGCAGGTCACCCAGCCCTACGGACTCCAGCAGCAGGTCGATTTCGCGCGGGCCCACGGCAAGCGGATCTCGTACCCCGAGTGGGGGCTGTTCCGGCACGGCGACAATCCCGCGTACGTACGGGGCATGCTGGCCTGGTTCGCCGAGCACGAGCCGCTCTACCACAGCATCACCGACTACTGCCCGCACGGCGTGTGGCAGTGCGGGCAGAATCCGCGCTCCGCGCAGGTGTTCCGGGAGTCCCTGTCCGCCGGGTGACCGGGATCCCGGTCGGGCTACGCCGGGACGCGGGGGAAGCGGGCCTGGAGGGTCCAGATGGCCGGGTTGTCGGCGAGGCCGTCGTGCATGTCGATCAGGTCCGCGATGACGTCGTGCAGGAAGTCGCGGGCCTCGCGGCGCAGCAGGCGGTGGCTGAAGGTCAGCGGGGCCTCCTCGGCCGGCATCCAGTCGGCCTCGACGTCGACCCACCCGAAGCGGCGCTCGAAGAGCATCCGGTCCGTGGACTCGGTGAAGTCGAGCTCGGCGTACTGCCGGTTGGCGGAGCGGTTGCCGCGGGGGTCCTTGTCGAGCTGCTCGACGATGTCGCACAGCGCCCAGGCGAAGTCCAGTACGGGCACCCATCCCCAGGCTGTGGACACTTCCCGGTCCGCGGTGGTGTCGGCGAGGTACACGTCCCCGCAGAACAGGTCGTGCCGCAGGGTGTGGACGTCCGCGGAGCGGTAGTCGGTCTGCGGGGGGTCCGGGAAACGCCGGGAGAGGGAGTAGCCGATGTCGAGCACGTAGCTGATGGTGTCACGGGTATCGGGGCCGTTCACCTCCGGTGTCAGGGCAGGAGGCGCTGTTCCTTGGCGACGGAGACGGCGCCCGCGCGGGTGTCGACGCCGAGCTTGTCGTAGATGCGGCCCAGGTGGGTCTTGACGGTGGCCTCGCTGATGAACAGGGCGCGGGCGATGTCTCGGTTGCCCAGGCCGCGGGCCAGCTGGCCGAGGATGTCGAGTTCGCGGTCGGTGAGGGTGGGGCGGGTGCCGCGCATGTGGGCCATGACCCGGCTGGCGACCGGCGCGGACAGGGTGGTGCGGCCTTGGGCCGCGGAGTGGATGGCGGCGAAGAGTTCCTCCGGGCGTTCGGCCTTGAGGAGGTAGCCGGTGGCGCCCGCGCCGATCGCGCGGGTGATGTCCGCGTCGGTGTCGTAGGTGGTCAGGACCAGGACGTGCGGGGGGCGGGGGAGGGCGGTGATGCGGCGGGTGGCTTCGACGCCGTCGATGCCCTCGCCCAGCTGGAGGTCCATCAGGACCACGTCGGGGTGGAGTTTCGCGGCGAGGGCGACGGCTTCCTCGCCGCTGCCCGCCTCGCCGAGGACCTCGATGTCGGGTTCGCTGCCGAGCAGGGCCAGGAGTCCGGCGCGGACCACGACGTGGTCGTCGCAGAGGAGGATCGTGGTCATGGGGCCGGCTCCAGGGGGATGGCCGCGGAGAGGACGGTGCCCTCGCCCGGCGTGGATTCGATCGTCAGGGTGCCGCCGAGCTGGCGGACGCGGGCCCGCATGGCCGGGAGGCCGTGGCCGCGTCCGGCCGTGTCGGTGCGGGGCTCGGTGAAGCCGTGGCCGTCGTCGGCGATGTCCAGGACGACCTGGTCGCCCAGGAAGCTCAGGGTGAGTGCGGCCGTACGGGCGCCGGAGTGCTCGCGGACGTTGGCCAGCGCGCCCTGGGCTATGCGCAGCAGGGCGGACTGGACGCGGTCGGGGAGTGGGGCGGGGGTGCCTTCGAGGTGGAAGCGGACCTCGATGTCCGGGCCGGCGTCGAGGGAGCGCAGGGCTTCGGCGAGGCCGGCGCCGTCGGCGAGCTCGGAGGGGGCCAGGTCGTGGACGAGCCGGCGGGCTTCGGCGAGGCCGTGCGCGGCGATGCCGGTGGCGGTACGGACGTGCGCGCGGGCGGTGGCCGGGTCGCTGTCCCAGGTGCGGTCCGCGGCTTGGAGCAGCATCTGCTGGCTGGACAGGTTCTGGGCGAGGGTGTCGTGGATCTCCATGGACAGCCGCTGCCGTTCGGCGAGGGTGCCTTCGCGGCGTTCGGTGGCGGCCAGCTCGCGGCGGGTGCGGATCAGGTCGTCGATGAGGGTGCGCTGGGCCTGGGCCTGGCGCTCCATGTGGACGAAGACGGCGGTGGCGAGGGCGGCGACGGCGGGCGGGGCGAGGAGGAGGTTGGGGTCGAAGGACTTGGCCAGCTGGAGCTGGGCGATCACCACGAAGGTGGTGAGGAGGGCCACGAGGACGACGGCGGCGCGCGGGGGGAGGGTGCGCAGGGCGGTGAAGAACAGCGGTACGGCGCACCAGGCGAAGCTCGGCGCGAGGACGACGAGGACCGTCCAGGTGGTGACGACCAGGCCGAGCCACAGGAGCCGCCGGGCGGTGGGGGCGGCGCCGAGGGCGGGGCCGAGGACGTAGAGCAGGGCCAGGGTGACGCTGAGGGCGATGATCCACGGGGTGCGGGGTTCGCCGGGGTGGCGGAGCAGGAAGCGGACCACGGAGGCGCCGAGGAGCAGGAAGAACGCGGTGTGGGCGACGGTGGTCAGCGTGCGGGTGTCGTCGCGCGGCGGGGCGGGGTGGCTCACCGGTTGCTCCTGATGTGCGGGTTCGCGTTCATTGTCGCCCGCGGCGCCGTTGCCGGGGCGCCGCCCCGGACCCCGCGCCTCAAACGCCGGCGGGGCTGATTCTTTCCGCGCCGGAGGCGATGCGCATCGACCGATCGGATGACCCCCGGGTCAGCCGGTGCGGTGGGTGGGGCGAGCCGGTACGGGGACGGGGGGTGGGGGGTTTCGGGCCGAGGCTTGGAGCAGTGAAGGAGCCGGTCCGACCGGCCCGGACCGACCCGATGCCGACCCCGTGCCACCGTGCCACCGTTCTCAGGAGCAGAGATGAACACCCGCACCCGCGTTCTCACCGGTACCGCCCTCGCCGTCGCCCTGGGCGCCGGAGCCTTCGGTGCCGTGAGCGCCAGCGCGACCCCCGCCTCCGACGTCGCCGCGGCGTCCGTCGCCTCGGTCTCCTCGAAGAAGGACGGGCCGGCCGACAAGAACTTCACCACGACGACGCACCTCACCGTCGATGCCGCGACCCGCGCCGCCCAGGCCGCGCTGAAGGCCGCCGAGTCGGAGAACCAGAAGGTGACGGTCGCCGTCGTCGACCGCAACGGCAACACCATCGTCACCCTGCGCGGCGACGGCGCGGGTCCGCAGTCCTACGACTCGGCGCAGCGCAAGGCCTTCACCGCCGTGTCCTGGAACGCGCCGACCTCGGTGCTCGTGGGCCGCCTCGCCCAGACCCCGAACCTGAAGGACATCCCCGGCACCCTCTTCCTCGGCGGTGGCACCCCGGTGCAGGCGAACGGCGCGCCCGTCGCCGGTATCGGTGTGGCCGGTGCCCCGAGCGGTGACCTGGACGAGAAGTTCGCCAAGGCGGGCGTGGACGCGCTCGGCAAGTAGCCCGCGGAGCCCGGCCGCCTAGGATCGAGTGCGTGGAACTCCGCGCGCTCTCCCGCTTCGCCGCCCCCGCCGTCGCCGCCCTGCTCGCCCTCACCACGGGGTGTACGGGAGACACGGTGCAGGGGCGGCCGGGTGCGTCGGGGCTGCGTGATCCGTACTTCCCTCGGGCCGGGAACGGCGGCTACCAGGTCGACCACTACGCGCTGGACCTGGACTACGACCCCGCCGACGGGCAGCTGCGCGGTACGGCCGTGATCACCGCCCGCGCCGAGCAGGGGCTCAGCTCCTTCAACCTGGACTTCAGCGGTCTGAAGGTCGAGGGCGTGACCGTCCAGGGCGAGGGGGCCCGGTACAACCGGACCGGCAACGAGCTGACGGTGCGCCCCGCCGAGGACCTGGAGAAGGGCGAGGTCTTCCGTACGGAGGTCGAGTACAGCGGGAAGCCGAAGCCCCTCGCGGATCCGGACGGCTCCGAGGAGGGCTGGATCACCCTGCGGGACGGCGCGGTCGCGGTCGGCGAGCCGCTCGGTTCGATGACCTGGTTCCCCGGCAACCACCACCCCAGTGACAAGGCCACGTACGACATCACGCTCACCGTTCCGCGCGGCTACGAGGCGGTGTCGAACGGCGAGCTGCGTTCCCGCGTCGAGGGGACGGACGGGCGGACGGTGTTCGCGTGGCACAGCCCGGAGCCGATGGCGAGCTATCTGGCGACCGCCGCCATCGGGCGGTACAAGGTGACGACCGGGCGGACGCCGTCGGGGGTCGGCCTCTACAGCGCGGTGGCGCCCGGTGAGGACGTGGCCGGTGGCGGTGCGCTCGCGCGGATGCCGGAGATCGTGGAGTGGGGCAGCGGCCGGTTCGGCCCGTATCCCTTCGCCTCGGCGGGTGCGATCGTACTGCCCGCCGGGACGCTCGGCTACGCGCTGGAGACCCAGGGCCGGCCCGTCTACCCCGGTGCGCCGAGCGAGGAGCTCGTCGTGCACGAGCTCGCGCACCAGTGGTTCGGCGATTCGGTGTCGCCGAAGTCGTGGAAGGACATGTGGCTCAACGAGGGTTTCGCGACCTACGCCGAGTGGCTGTGGGCCGAGGACCACGGCGGGCCCACGGCGCAGGAGCACTTCGATGCCTTCCGGACCGGTGACACGGACGTCGACGAGGAGGCCGACGGCGACTGGGCGGCGTTCCCGCCGGCCGACCCGCCCGGGCCGAAGGACATCTCCGCGCACCCGGTGTACTACCGCGGCGCGATGGTCCTGCACCGGATGCGGCAGGAGGTGGGCGACGAGAAGTTCTTCGCCCTGGTGCGTGGTTGGGCCGAAGACCATCGCCACAAGAACGCGAGCACGGCCGACTTCACCGCCTACGCCGAGGAGAAGACGGGGCGGGACCTGAAGAAGGTCTGGGACGTGTGGTTGTACGGGAAGGCTCGCCCCGCGTAGGGACGGGGTCTCCGCGACGGGTTCCGCGACAGGTTCCGTGACAGGGACCCGCTACGGGGCTTCGAGCGGTTTGCGCAGCACGGTGCAGTCGCGGCCCATCTCGCGGTCCTTGGCCCGGCGCAGGGGGAGGTACCCCTGGGACTGCCAGAAGGCGAGGGCCTCGGGGTTGTTGTCGAGTACGGCGATCCGTACGCCCGTGCGTCCGGCGGCGCGGAAGCGGTCCTCGACCAGGGTGGCCACGGCGCGGCCGTGTCCCTCGCGGTGCGCGGTGGCGTCGATGAGCAGCAGGCCGATCCACGGGTCCGGGTCGTCGGCGGCGGGTGCCCGCGCGAGCGTGGCTGCCAGCCCGACGAGGCGGCCGGCGGACCGGGCGAGGAGCACCTCGGCGCTGTCGTGGGCGAGTTCGCCGGCGAGTGCTTCGGCGACCTGTTCGACCGTGATGCGGTTCGGGTCGGGGAAGTCGCCGCTGAGTTCGAAGAAGGCGTGGTTCGTCGCGTAGAGGGCGGCGATCTCGGTGAGCACCGGGCCGGGAAGGGCGCCGTCGACGGGGACGAGCGGTTGCAGGATCACCTGTCGAACGGTAGCGAAACCCCCTCCCCGGACGGCCGGGAGGGGGATTCGCCCGCGCTGGTGTCCGGCGGGTGCCGGACCTCGCGGTCCTGGGACTCAGACGTTGACGCCGAAGTCCTGCGCGATGCCGGTGAGGCCGGAGGCGTAACCCTGGCCGACCGCGCGGAACTTCCACTCGGCGCCGTTGCGGTAGAGCTCGCCGAAGACCATGGCGGTCTCGGTGGCCGCGTCCTCGGAGAGGTCGTAGCGGGCGATCTCGGCGCCGCCGGCCTGGTTCACGACGCGGATGTACGCGTTGCGGACCTGGCCGAAGTTCTGGCTGCGGGCCTCGGCGTCGTAGATCGAGACCGGGAAGACGATCTTGTCCACGTCGGCCGGCAGGCCGGCGAGGTTGACGTTGATGGCCTCGTCGTCGCCCGCGCCCTCGCCGGTGCGGTTGTCACCGGTGTGGACGATGGTCTGGTCCGGGGTGGACTTGTTGTTGAAGAAGACGAAGTGGCCGTCGGAGACGACCTTGCCCGTCGGGTTGACCGCGATCGCCGAGGCGTCGAGGTCGAAGTCGACACCGGTCGTCGTACGGACGTCCCAGCCGAGGCCGACCGTGACGGCAGTGAGGCCCGGGGCCTCCTTCGAGAGCGAGACGTTGCCGCCCTTGGACAGGCTGACAGCCATGGGAATGTCCCTTTCCTCATCCAACATGCACGTACAGGCGGTCAAACTACCGCTGCCCCCTATAACGCGACGAGAGGCCGGTCGGGTTCCCGTCGTGAATTGTCCGTGACGGCGAATCTCGGCGAGCCGTACGCGCGGGGCGGTAAATACGGGTGACGGCGGCCGGGGCGGGGGCGGATCATAGGGGCATGCCTGGTCCCTATGTCATCCGCGGTTCGGTCGTGCTCCCCGAGGGAGAGCTCGCCTGGCGGTTCTCGCGTTCCTCGGGGCCCGGCGGTCAGCACGTGAACACCTCGGACTCGCGCGCGGAGCTGCTGTTCGACCTGGCGGCCACCAAGGCGCTGCCCGAGGTGTGGAAGGAGCGGGCGCTGGAGCGGCTCGCGGGCAAGCTGGTGGACGGGGTCGTGACCGTACGGGCCTCCGAGCACCGCTCGCAGCTGCGCAACCGGGAGATGGCGCTGGTCCGGCTGGCCTCGTTGCTGGCCGAGGCGACGGCGCCGCCGCCGAAGCAGCGCCGGGCGACGAAGATCCCGCGCGGGATCAACGAGCGCCGGCTGCGGGAGAAGAAGGCGCGGGCCGAGACCAAGCGGGGCCGCACGGGCCGGGACTGGTAGCCTCCGACCGTGCCCGTCTTACGCGTCCTACCCGCCCTGGCAGCCCCACGGGCCCTACGAGCCCAGGTGCCGGTAGCGCCCGCGGAAGTACGTGAGCGGCTGCCCGTCCGGGGACGGCAGGCCGGCCGTCAGGACCCGGCCGACGACCAGGGTGTGGTCGCCCGCCTCGACGCGGTTCTCCGTACGGCATTCCAAGGTGGCCAGCGCGCCGCTCAGCAGGGGTGCGCCGGAGGCCTCGCCGCGTACGTGGGGAAGGTCGGCGAAGAGCAGCCGGTCGCTGATCCGGCCCTTCATCGCGAAACGGCCCGCCACCTGCAGCTGGTGGTCGGCGAGGACCGACACCGCCCACAGGGGCTGTTCCGCGAGCAGGTCGTCCATCCGGGAGCCCTCGCGCAGGCTCACCAGGACCAGCGGCGGGTCCAGGGACACGGACATGAAGGCGGTCGCCGTCATGCCGACGTCCTCGCCGCGCGGGCCGTTCGCCGTCAGCGGGGGCTCGTGCGCGGTGATCAGGCACACGCCCGCCGCCAGCCGGGACATCGCGGCCCGGAACTCGTCATTGCTCACTCCCTCAGCATGGGGGGTTACGTGGGACGCGGTGGGTACGGGGGTCGTCTTCAGCACGGTGAAACGCTAATCTCGCCCTTCCGCGTCGCACATCGGGCCTTGGTCCGAGTCGCGTCCCCGCCCCTTGGCCTAGGCCCGGGCGTATCGTTTGCTCTCGGAAATGGGAGGGAGCGCTCCCAGTCGTGCACGACCCCACAGCGCACCGATATTCACCTGATGTGACTTGAGTCACAGAGGGCAAGATTTGTTGACCCTGTGTACCTGCCGCACAGCTCACTGTGATTCAGTGGACGGGACACCGCAACGAAACGCCGATGACAAACCTGGAGTTGCTGTCGAGGTCTCGGGGAGAGCGAGCAATGGAGACCGAGTCGGAGCCGTACGTCCGTCTTGCGACCCTGCGGCAGCTGCACCGGGTGGTGGCCGAGCTCAATACGGCCCGGAGCCTGGCGGACACTCTGCAGACCGTCGTGGACGGCATCGTCGTGGGCCTCGGCTACGAACTCGCCTGTGTCAACCTCGTTCGCCCGGACGGTGATCTCGTCGTCGCCGCCTTCGCCGGCGACCCCGCCGCGGAGGCCCTCATCACCGGCCGCGTCGGCTCCCGCGCCTCCTGGGAACGCCGCCTGACGATGGGTGAGAACTGGGACGGGCTCAGGTTCATCCCGCACACCGAGGGCTGGGTCCTCATGGAGGACGACGTCCCCCAGTGGCACACCGACGGCCCCGATCCGCGGTTCGAGGACGAGTGGCACCCCGAGGACCGGCTCTACGCCCCCATGTATGCGTCCGGCGGGGAACTTCTGGGTGTCATTTCGGTGGACAGACCGCGCAACGGCCGCCGGCCCGGCGCCTGGGGCCGCGAAGCACTGCAGATGTACGCCTTCCAGGCGGCGATTGCGATCAGCAATGCCAGGCTCCGGGCGAACATGCAGCGCGCCCTCGTCCGGCTGGAGCGCGAGCAGCAGGCGCTGCGGGCCAGTGAAGAGTCGTTCCGCCAGGCCTTCGAGTACGCGCCCAGCGGTATGGCCATCGCCGAGATGGGCGGGGACCAGCACGGCCGGCTGCTGCGGACCAACGACGCGCTGTGCCGGCTGCTCGGCCGGCCCGCCTCCGTCCTGCGCCGCTACTCCTTCTCCGACCTGGTCCACCCCGAGGACATCGGCACCCTGCTGCGCACCTCCGCCGAGGGCGGCCGGGCCGAGCTGCGCCTGGGCCGCCGCGACGGCACGTATGTATGGGTCTCGCTGCGCAACTCCGTCGTCGCCGACGCCGCCGACGGGCCCCGGTTCCTGCTCACGCACGTCGAGGACATCGAGGAGCGCAAGCGGCACGAGCTCCAGCTCGCCCACCGGGCCAGCCACGACTCGCTGACCGGCCTGCCCAACAGCGCCGAACTGCGGGCCCGACTCGGCGCCCGGCTGTGCCGTAGGCCACAGTCCGTACGGGCCAGCGCCATCGAGGCGCTGGACGCGGCCTTCGAAGGGCGGGACGGATACGACGGCCACGCGGCGCACGGCGGCCACGCGGCGCACGCCGGACACGACGGGCACCCGGTGGGGGCGGAGGCGGGTGGTGCCGGTGAGCACGGGTTTCAGGTCGACGGCCCCGACCGGTACCCCGGGGCCGACCCCTTCGAATTCCCCGGAGCACCGCCCGCCCCCTCGGACGGTCCGTACGACCACCACGTGCACACGGTGGCGCCCGCGACCGACATCGACGACGGGACGAAGGGGCTCGCGGTCCTCTTCTGCGACCTCGACGGCTTCAAGTCGATCAACGACCGGTTCGGGCACCACACCGGCGACGCGGTCCTGATCGAGGTCGCCCGGCGGTTGACGACCGGCGTCAGGGACGGTGACACCGTCGCCCGGCTGGGTGGTGACGAATTCGTCGTCCTGGCCGACGGCCTGGGTGCCGCCGACGCCGCCGACCTCGCGGTCCGGCTGCGCAACGCGATCATCCCGCCGATCCGGGTGGACGGCCGTGCGGTGCGGGTCGGGGCCAGTTTCGGCATCGGCTGGGCCAGCTGCGGGATGTCCGCCGACGAGGTGCTGCGCTCCGCGGACCAGCGGATGTACATCGAGAAAAGGTCCCGGTCGAAGGCCCATCGCCGGGCGGGATGATCCGGTCTGCCGCTCGTGGGTGCACGTGTTCGGGGTAGGCTCCCGTGGGTCGAAAGGAGTGACCTGCGATGACGACGCCCGCGAACAACGGCCCGCACGGTGGGGCGAACAAGCCCGAGGACGACGATCCGTTCGGCTACCTGTACGAGGACGGCCAGGCGGCCGGAGCGACCTCGCCCCTGTCGGGTGGTGGATACGGCTACCCCGGCGCGTCGGCCGGTGGTCACCCCGGTCCCCAGCCGGGCGTCCCCCGCACCTCGCACCACCAGGTGCGTACGGTCGGCGAGCGCAGGAACGGCGGCCAGCGCGGCCCCGTCCCGCAACAGCAGGGCCCTGGCTACCAGGCCCAGTACCAGGCTCCGGAGGCGCTCCAGGCGGGCGGCTACGCCGTTCCGGCACAGCAGACGCAGACGGTCGCGCAGCCGGGCGGTCACGGCGGTGGTCGTGGCGGTGGCGGATCCAGCCGGCGCGGTCTGCTGATCGCGGCCGTCGCCGTGGTCGCGGTGGTCGTGATCGGCATCGTCGCGGCCCTGCAGTTCGGCGACAAGGACAAGGGCAAGGGCAAGGACGAGGCCTCCACGGGCGGCGGCCAGCAGTCGGCGGCCCCCCAGAACCCGGCCAGCCAGGCCCCGAGCGCGAAGCCGTCGCAGGCTCAGCTGCCCAAGGCGGACTTTGCCGGCAGCGGCATGTCCCTCACGGGCGGTGCAATGCTGCAGAACACGGTGCCGGGCGCGAAGAGCGAGGGCGGCCAGTACGTGGGCGGTCTCAACACGCCGGGCGCGGCGGCCACCTGGTCGCTGGAGGTACCCAAGGCGGGCAAGTACAAGCTGAAGATGACCTACGGGGTGCCGGGCAAGGACGCCAACACCACGCTGACCATCAACGGCGAGGCGCAGACCCGGCCGGTCAACATGGCGAACTTCTCCAAGGCCGCCGCGGGCGACTGGGCCAAGGGCTGGACCAACACCTACTCGCTGGTGGACCTCAAGCAGGGCGCCAACACGATCAAGATCTCATGCGAGGCGGGCAACCAGTGTGAGGTCGTCCTCGACCAGCTCTGGCTGGAGCAGGGCTGATTCCCCGCGCGACCTTCACCGACCCCCGTACCTGCTCTCAGGTGCGGGGGTCGCATTCTCCCGGCACGCCGGGGCCGCTCGTCGGGCAGGGCCCACAGTGGTGGTGCGTAGCTCCGGACCCGTACCCGGGCACGAAGACGACACCGGCGCCGACGGCGTCGATCAGCGCCGCACCGCGACAGATTGACGCACGATCAGGGAATCGCCACTCCCGTGGCGCAGACGGCGCCCCGAAGCTCCTCGTAGACACCGAGGTCGAACGCTCCTGCCGTCGGGGCGAGGACCGTGGCCGCCGAGAGGGCGACGGCGCGGCTGAGGCGTTCCGGCCAGTCCAGGCCCTCCGCGAGCGCGGACAGCAGGCCGGCGACCGCGGAGTCCCCGGCTCCGGTGGGGTTGCCGGACAGGCGGCGTGGCGGGGCCGCCTGCCAGGCGCCCTCGGCGGTGGCGGCCAGCAGGCCGTCCGGGCCGAGCGAGGTGACCACCGCGTGGGCGCCCCGGCGGCGGGCGTCGCGGGTGGCGGGCAGCGGGTCGCGGGATCCGGTGAGCTCGGCCAGTTCGACGGCGTTCGGCTTGATGATCTCCGGGCGGGCGGCGACACCGCGGCGCAGGGCCTCGCCACTGGTGTCCAGGAGGACGGGCACCCCGGCGGCCCGGGCCGACCGTACGAGCAGCGCGTACGCGCCCACCGGCACGCCGGGCGGGAGGCTGCCGCACAGGGCGACGGCGCGGGCGCCGCGCACCAGGTCCTCGTAGTGCGCGAGGAACCGGGACCACTCCGCGGCGGTGATCGGCGGGCCCGGCTCGTTGAACTGCGTGGTGTCGCCGGAGGTCGCGTCGGCCACCGCGACCGTGCGGCGGGTGTTGCCGGAGCAGGGCACCAGGGCGTCGACCACCCCGGGGGAGTGTGCGAGCAGCCCCCGTACGACGGAGCCGATCGGGCCGCCCGCGAAGCCGGTCGCGGTGACCTCGTGGCCGAGGGCGGCCAGGACGTGGGCGACGTTGATCCCCTTGCCGCCGGCGCGTTCGGTGACGGCGGAGACCCGGTGCGAGGCGTGCGGGAGCAGGCGCGGCACTTGGTACGTGACGTCGAGCGCGGTGTTGAGCGTCACGGTAAGGATCATGGGCACTCCCGGGTCTGATGCTGCCGGGATCATGCCAAACACACGGCGGTCGGCCCAGTCCTGGGGCCGGCCGTTTTCCCTGTGTGCGGCCGCTCGGCCGTCAGATCGGTGGTCAGGAGGCCGGGTTGACGATCCATTCGCCGCGCCGCATGACGCCCTTCAGGTCGAACGCGGCGTCCAGCACGACGAGGTCCGCGTACTTGCCGGGCTCCAGCGAGCCGATCTCGTCGTACAGGCCGATCAGCTTGGCCGGGTTGGCGGAGATCGCCTGGACCACGGACTCCACGGGCAGCTTGTCGAGGGTCACCGAGCGCTTGAAGGCGGTGTCCAGGGTCAGCGTGGAGCCGGCGATGGAGCCGCCCTCCACCAGGCGGGCCACACCGTGCTTGACCTCGACCTCCAACGGGCCGAGGTGGTAGGTCCCGTCGCCGAAGCCGGCCGCGTCCATCGCGTCGGTGATCAGCGCGACGCGGTGCGCGCCCGCGTGGTGGAAGGCCAGTTCCAGGGCCGCCGGGTGCAGGTGGGTGCCGTCGTTGATGAGTTCGACGGTGATCCGCTCGTCCTCCAGCAGCGCGGCGATCGGGCCGGGTTCGCGGTGGGCGAGGGGCGGCATCGCGTTGAAGAGGTGGGTGGCCACGGTCGCGCCCGCGTCGATGGCCGCGCGCGTCTGCTCGTAGGTGGCGTCCGTGTGGCCGATCGCCGCGATGACCCCGTGCTCGGCGAGCAGTCGTACGGAGTCCAGGCCGCCCGGCAGTTCGGTGGCGAGGGTGAACATGCGGGCGGCGCCGTGCGCGGCGTCGATCAGCTTGCGCACCTCGGCCGGGTCGGGGTCGCGCAGCAGGTCCTCCTTGTGCGCACCCTTGCGGCAGGGGTTGATGAACGGCCCCTCGAAGTGGATGCCGGCGATCTCGCCCGCCTGCGTCAGCTCGGCGAGCAGGGCGGCGCGGCGGGCCAGTTCGTCCAGGTCGCCGGTGACGGTGGAGGCGACCAGGGTGGTGGTGCCGTGCTCGCGGTGGGTGCGGACGCCCTTCAGGACGTCCTCGGCGGTGCCGGAGGTGAACGAGGCGCCACCGCCACCGTGGTTGTGCATGTCGACGAAGCCGGGGACGATCCAGTGCCCGGACAGGTCGACGACCTCGGCGCCCTCGTGGGCGCTGCCGGCGATCCGGTCGCCGTCGACGATGACCCTGCCGCCCGCCACCGTTCCGGTGGGCAGCACCACCCTGGCGCCCGAAAGAACAGTGCTGTGTGCGCTTCCGGACATCAGGCCGGTACCTCCGTGGCGAGTAGGTCCCAGGCGAGCAGCCCTGCGCCCAGGCATCCGGCGGTGTCCCCGAGGGCCGCCGGCACGATGTGGGGGAGCCGCTGGAACGTCACGCGCTCCTCCACGGCCGTCCGTAGTGGTGTGAACAAGGTTTCCCCGGCCTCCGCGAGCCCGCCACCGATGATCAGCGTGCGGGGGTCCAGCAGGGTGATGGCGGTGACCAGTCCGTCGGCGAGGGCCCCGACGGCGGCCAGCCAGACCTCCTGGGCGCGTGTGTCCCCGGAGGCGACGGCCTCGGCGCAGTCGGCGGCGTCGGCCTCCGGGTCGCCGGAGGCGGCCGCCCAGGCGCGGCTGACGGCCGCGGCGGAGGCGAGGGTCTCCAGGCAGCCGCGCTGGCCGCAGCCGCATGCGGGGCCGCCCGGGCGGACCACGATGTGCCCGATCTCGCCCGCGTAGCCGTGGGCGCCTGCCTCGATGCGGCCGGCGATGCCGATGGCTCCGGCGATGCCGGTGCCGAGGGGGACGAACAGGAAGCGGTCGGCGCCCCGGCCGGCGCCGATGCGACCCTCGGCGAGTCCGCCCGTGCGCACGTCGTGGCCGAGGGCCACGGGGATGCCCCCGAGGCGTCCGCCGAGCAGGGCGCGCATCGGTACGTCGCGCCAGCCCAGGTTCGCCGCGTAGACGGCGATGCCGTTCTCGGCGTCGACGATGCCCGGGACGGCGACGCCGGCGGCCGATGCGGACCGTCCGAAGCGTTCCCGGCCGGTGTCGAGCAGCTCGGCGGCGAAGTCCTGGATCGTCTCGACGACGGCGTCGGGGCCCCGCTCGCGGCCGGTGGCCCGGCGCGCCTCGTGGAGCAGGGTGCCGTCGTCGGCGACGAGGGCGGCCTTCATCCCGGTGCCGCCCACATCGAGGGCGATGACGTGTTTCACGGATTTCACAGAGACAGTCTCGCGTGCTCGGCGGGGAAAGGTCTAGTCCAATGAGGGAGATTGTTGAGCGGCCATACAAATTCGGGACCCCGGTCGGGAGCCCGATGTGGACGAGCCGCCAAAGTGGTGTAGACCTTACGTGGATCGTACGTACAAGAAAGGGTGGATGGAGAACTGTGAAGGGCCGTTACCTGAGCCTGGCCGCTTCCGGCGCCGCGCTGTGCCTGACTGCCGTGACGCTGACGGGCTGCGGAGCCATCGGCGGACTCACCGGAGACAACGAGGTGACCCTCCGGGTCGTGGCGGCCGACTACGGGGACAATCCGCAGAACTCCTCCGAGGCCTACTGGAAGGACCTCGCCGCGAACTTCGAGAAGGCCAACCCCGGCACGAAGGTCGAGGTCAGCGTCTACTCCTGGTCCGAGGTCGACGCCAAGGTCGCCGAGATGGTCAAGGCCGGCAAGGCCCCCGACATAGCCCAGATCGGCGCCTACTCCGACTACGCGGCCGCCGGCAAGCTGTACTCGGCGGAGGAGCTGCTCTCCGTGAAGACCGAGGCCGACTTCCTCGGCCCGCTCGCCGACGCCGGCAAGGTCAAGCAGGTCCAGTACGGCATGCCCTTCGTCTCCAGCACCCGGCTGCTCTTCTACAACGAGAAGCTCCTCGCCGACGCCGGCGTGATCGGCAAGGACGCCAAGGGCTGGCAGCCGAAGAGCTGGGCGGACCTCGAAGCCGCCGCCAAGAAGCTCAAGGCCGCGAACGTGCCCACCCCCTTCGCGGTCCCGCTGGGCCGCGAGGAGGCGCAGGCCGAGACGATGATGTGGATGCTCGCGGGCGGTGGCGGCTACACCGACAACGAGGAGTCGTACGCGATCGACTCCGCCCCCAACGTCAAGGCGCTGGAGTTCCTGCGGGACAAGATGGTCGGCCAGGGGCTGACCGGACCCGTGGAGCCCGGCAAGCTGGACCGGCAGGCCGCCTTCGAGGGCTTCACCAAGGGCGAGGTCGGCATGCTCAACGGGCACCCGACACTGCTCAAGCAGGCCGCCGCCAAGGGCGTGAAGTTCGGCATGGTGCCGCTGCCCACCGCCGACGGCAGCGACCAGCCCGCGATGGGCGTCGCGGACTGGGTCATGGCCTTCAAGAACGGCCACCGCCAGCAGTCCGGCAAGTTCCTGGACTTCCTGTACCAGCCGAAGAACGTGACGGCCTTCACCGAGAAGTACGACCTGCTTCCCGCCACCACCAGCGGCTACCAGGCCAAGCAGGCCGCCACCGGCGGCTCGTCCGCGCAGCTGAAGCCCTTCCTCACGGCCCTGCCCAGCTCCCGGCTGTACCCGGTCGGCAAGAAGTCCTGGGCGGGCGTCAGCGAGGACATCAAGCAGAACATCGGCAAGACCGTCCAGCCCGGCGGACAGCCCGCGAAGGTCCTGGAGCAGATCGCCACGGCCGCCCGCGCGTCCGACCCGCGCTGAGCGGTGGCGGCGGGCCGACTGTCGGAGCACGGCGTTAATCTGGCGGTATGACGGACGAGGGGCAGCTGACGGCCACGGAGGCCGCGGTGCTCGCGTACGAGGGACGTACCTGGCCCGGGCCCGGAGCCAAGGAACGGGCCATACGGGAAGGGCTGGGGATGACCCCCGTCCGCTACTACCAGCTGCTCAACGCGCTCATGGACGACCCACGGGCGCTGGCCCACGCCCCGGGCACGGTCAACCGGCTGCGCAGGATCCGAGAGGCGCAGCGAGCCCGGCGATAGCCGTAGCCGTCCCACGGCCGGCCCGTTAGGGTCGTGCGTATGGGGAGCCATCCGCACGACCTGCCGATGCCCGTCACCGCTGCCGGACGCGAGGGACTCGAAGCCCTCCTCCGCACACCTCGCCGGTCCGTGGTCGCCCTGGACTTCGACGGCACCCTCGCCGACATCGTCCCGGACCCGGACCAGGCCAGAGCCCACCCCGGAGCCGTCCCGGCCCTGTCCGCACTCGCCCCCGAGGTCGACTCGGTGGCCGTGATCACGGGCCGGCCGGCGGGCGTCGCCGTCCGCTACGGGGGCTTCGCCGGGGTCCCCGGCCTGCAGCACCTGGTCGTCCTCGGCCACTACGGAGCCGAACGGTGGGACGCCGTCAGCGGCATCGTCCACGCGCCCGCCGAGCACCCCGGGGTGGCGGCGGTCCGGGCGGAGCTGCCGGGGTTCCTGGACTCGATCGGGGCCTGGCGCGGCACCTGGATCGAGGAGAAGGGCCGGGCGCTGGCCGTCCACACCCGGCGGGCCGAGGATCCGGCGGCCGCCTTCGCGGCGCTGCGGGAGCCGCTGGCGGACCTCGCGGCGCGGCACGGGCTGATGGTCGAGCCGGGGCGGGCGGTGCTGGAGCTTCGGCCGCCGGGCATGGACAAGGGCGTCGCCCTGACCGAGTTCCTGGCGGAGCGGGACGCGGAGGCGGTGCTGTACGCGGGCGACGACCTGGGTGACCTGGCGGCGTTCGCGGCGGTGGAGAAGGGCCGTACGGACGGCCTGCCGGGGCTGCTGGTGTGCAGTGGCTCCGCGGAGGTCCCCGAGCTCGCCGCGCGGGCCGACCTGGTACTCCCCGGCCCGGGCCCGGTCGCCGCCTTCCTGGCCCAGCTGGCCGCGGCCCTGCGGTCCTGACCGTCCGTTGCCGGGGGGTCCGCCCCCGAACCCCCGCGCCTCGAACGCCGGCGAGGCTGGATGTGAGCCGTCGCCGCCGGAGAATTCAGCCCCTCCGGCGTTTGAGGAGCGGGGTCCGGGGCGGAGCCCCGGCAGCGGCGCCGCAGGATGGTCAGTCGGTCAGGGCCGAGAGCTGGGCCGTGAACCAGGCCGCCGGGGGGAGGGACGTCGCCGCCGCGGCGAGGCGCTTGGTGCGTTCCGTGCGCTCCGGCACCGGCATCGCCAGCGCCGCGTGCAACGCCTCCGCCGTCTGCGTCACGTCGTACGGGTTCACCGTCAGCGCGTCCTGGCGGAGCTCCTCGTACGCCCCCGCCCCCGTCGACAGCACCAGCACGCACCCCGCCTCCGACACCACCGGGATCTCCTTCGCCACCAGGTTCATCCCGTCCCGCACCGGATTCACCAGCGCCACGTCCGCCAGCCGGTACGCCGCCAGCGAGCGTTCGAAGTCGTCCTTCACCGACACCAGCACCGGCTGCCAGTCCTCCGTACCGAACTCCTCGTTGATCTCCGCCGCCAGGTCCCGCACCGACTGCGTGTAGTCCTGGTACACCTTCAGGTCCTGCCGCGAGGGGTACGCCGACGCCAGGTGGATCACCCGGCCCCGCCACTGCGGGCGGGTGGTCAGGAGCTCCCGGTAGGCCAGCAGGCCGCGCAGGATGTTCTTCGACAGCTCGGTGCGGTCCACGCGGACGATCGTCCGCAGGCCGTCCACCTCCGCCCGCAGCTCCGCCAGCTTGGCGTTCACCTCCGGCCGGTGCGCCAGCGCCCGCAGTTCGTCCCCGTCCACGCCCAGCGGGTACGCCCGTACCCGTGTGGTGCGGGTGGGCCACACCGAGTAGCGCTGGTGCTCCACCACCGAGCCCTCGCGCACCTCGGACCGCCCCCACGCGTCGTCGAGCCGCGCCGACCCCAGGAACTCGGCCGCCCACGCCTCGGTGTGGAAACCGAGCACGTCCGCGCCGAGCATGCCCCACAGCAGGGTCTCGCGGACCGTGTCCGGCAGCATGGCGAGATAGCCCGGCGCCGCCCACGGGGTGTGCGTGAAGTGCGCGATCCGCAGGTCGGGACGGAGCACCCGCAGCAGTCCGGGCACCAGGGCCAGGTGGTAGTCCTGCACCAGCACCTGCGCGCCCTCTGCGGCCTCCTCGGCCAGGGCCTCGGCGAAGGCCTGGTTGTAGCGCTCGTAGGACTCCCACCGCTTGCGGAACTCCGCGTCGAAGACCGGCTCGCGCGGGACGTCGTACAGGTGGTGGTGCGTGAACCACAGCACAGAGTTGGCGATGCCGTTGTACGCGTCGTCGTACATCGTGGGATCGATGTCCAACATCCGGACGCCCGGTTCGCTCACGCCCCGGCGGACCGCCTCCCGGTCCGCGTCCGACAGCGCCGCGCAGATCCACAGGGCCCCTGGCTGCTCGGCGAGGGCCGCGGAGAGTCCGGAGACGAGACCGCCCCCGCCGCGCCGGGCGCTGAGCGCACCGTCCTGGGCGAGGGCGTAGGAGAGGGGGCCGCGGTTCGCTGCGACGAGCACCTGGGAAGCCATGCCGCCAAACCTAGCCCGGCCCGACCCCGCTCAAACCGTACGTTCCCTCACGCCACGCGCCGCAGTGCGTACTCCTCGATGCCCGCCATCGGCGGCCGTTCCTCGGTGTCCACCGGGTACGTCCGCGGTACGAAGCCCTCCGGCCCGCGCTCGAACTGCGTGAGCTCCGGCCGTACGAGGTGCCCGCGCGACAGCCGTACCTGGGCGGTGCGGTAGATCGCCGCGGCCATCCGGCCCAGCGCCTGCCCGTCCTGGTGGCGGTGGAGCCGTACGCCCACGTCCACCTGGGCCAGCGCGTCCAGCCCGACCGTGTGCAGCGCGTCGACCAGCAGGCCCAGCTCGACGCCGTACCCGACGGGGAACGGCAGCCGTTCCAGCAGGGAGCGGCGTACGGCGTACTCGCCGCCCAGCGGCTGGACGAAGCCGGCCAACTGCGGCCAGTGGAGGTTGAGGAGGGGGCGGGCGACCAGCTCGGTGACCCGGCCGCCCTGGCCGGGGGTGTCGCCGAGCGGACGGTCGTACATCGCCTTGACGAAGTGCACGTCGGGGTCGGTCAGCAGGGGTCCGACGATCCCGGACACGAAGGCGGCGGAGAAGTCCCGCAGGTCGGCGTCGACGAAGCAGACGATGTCCCCATGGGTGGCCAGCAGCGAGCGCCACAGCACCTCGCCCTTGCCGGGCAGCGCCGGGAGGCGGGGCAGGATCTCGTCGCGGTGCACCACCCGGGCGCCGGCCTTCGCCGCGACCTCCGCGGTGCGGTCGGCGGAGCCCGAGTCGACGACGACCAGTTCGTCGACCAGGGGGACCGGCAGTCCCTCGATCAGCTCACGCCGCACGACCTCGACGATCGCGCCGACGGTCGCCTCCTCGTCCAGCGCGGGCAGCACGACGCTGACCGTGGTCCCGGCCGCCCGTTTCCGGTCGAGCAGCTGGTCGAGCGGTCGGTCGGCGGCGGACCAGGAGCGGTCGGCCAGCCAGCGCTCCACCTCTTCCAGCACCCTCAGCACTCCCTGCGTGTCGGCGATATTCGCCCTTATGTGATCCATCTCGCGGTTCGGACGCCTGTCTCAACAGCCCGAGCCTTCGGTTACAGTCTTGAACAACGCGAAGGACCACCGCATGCCGGGGGTCCCCGCGCACAAACGCACCGGCGCGCCACAGAGCGCGTGTGCCGGTGCCATACCGCTCATCCAGAGGGGCAGAGGGACACGGCCCGTTGAAGCCCCGGCAACCCTCCAGTCGGTTCTCGCGATCGCGCAGCAGCGCTCGTCAGCGAGGTCCCCGGCTAGGGAAGGTGCCAATTCCGTCTCATGGCGAAGTGCGCCATGGGGAAGATGAGGAGAAAGGGCCTCGCCATCATGGCTGCACAGACTGTCGCCACCTCTGTTGATCTCGGACCTGCCACCGGCCTTTCCTGTCGCGAGTGCGGTACCCGCTTCGACCTCGGCCCCATCTTCGCGTGCGCCGAGTGCTTCGGACCGCTGGAAGTCGCCTACGACCTCCCGACCGGTGACCCCGAAGCCCTGCGCGCCGCGATCGAGGCCGGCCCGAACAACATCTGGCGCTACGCGCCGCTGCTGCCGGTCCCCGCGGACGTGGCGTCCAAGCCCAGCCTGAACCCCGGCTTCACCAAGCTCGTGGACGCGGCCAACCTGGCCAAGGAGCTGGGCATCACCGGCAAGCTCTACGTCAAGGACGACTCCGGCAACCCGACGCACTCCTTCAAGGACCGCGTCGTGGCCATCGCCGTCGAGGCCGCCCGCGCCTTCGGCTTCACCACCCTGTCCTGCTCCTCGACCGGCAACCTGGCCGGCGCCGTCGGCGCCGCGGCCGCCCGTGCCGGCTTCCGTTCCTGCGTGTTCATCCCGCACGACCTGGAGCAGGGCAAGGTCGTCATGGCCGGTGTGTACGGCGGCGACCTGGTCGGCATCGAGGGCAACTACGACGACGTCAACCGCTTCTGCTCCGAGCTCATCGGTGACCCGCTGGGCGAGGGCTGGGGCTTCGTCAACGTCAACCTGCGCCCGTACTACGGCGAGGGCTCCAAGACGCTCGCGTACGAGATCTGCGAGCAGCTCGGCTGGCAGCTGCCCGACCAGATCGTCATCCCGATCGCGTCCGGCTCGCAGCTGACGAAGATCGACAAGGGTCTGCAGGAGCTCATCAAGCTCGGCCTCGTCGAGGACAAGCCGTACAAGATCTTCGGCGCCCAGGCCGAGGGCTGCTCCCCGGTGTCCACCGCCTTCAAGGCCGGTCACGACGTGGTCCGCCCGCAGAAGCCGAACACCATCGCCAAGTCCCTCGCGATCGGCAACCCGGCGGACGGCCCGTACGTCCTGGACATCGCCCGGCGCACCGGCGGCTTCGTCGAGGACGTGAACGACGAGCAGGTCGTCGAGGCCATCAAGATCCTCGCGCAGACCGAGGGCATCTTCGCCGAGACCGCGGGCGGCGTGACCGTCGGCGTGACGAAGAAGCTCATCGACAACGGGCAGCTCGACCCGACGCTGACCACCGTCGTCCTCAACACCGGTGACGGCCTCAAGACCCTGGAGGCGGTGGCCGCGGACAGCGGACAGACCGCCACCATCCGCCCGAGCCTGGACGCGTTCCGCGCCGCCGGCCTCGCCTGATCTCCCCTCCGCTCTCCCGGAAAGGCAGTAGCGCCATGAGCGTCAACGTCCGCATCCCCACCATCCTGCGCACCTACACCGGCGGCGTCGCCGAGGTCCCGGCCGAGGGCGCGACCCTCGCCGAGGTCATCGAGTCCCTGGAGAAGAACCACCCGGGCATCGCCGCGCGCGTCCTGGACGACCAGGGCAAGCTGCGCCGCTTCGTGAACGTCTACGTCAACGACGACGACGTGCGCTTCGAGGGCGGGCTGCAGGCGGCGACGCCCGACGGCGCCGGTGTCTCGATCATCCCGGCCGTCGCCGGCGGTTGCTGATCCTCGGATCGCCCGGATCCCCCGGATCGCCCGAATTCTCCTGGGCGTCTTCCAGGTGACACGCGCAAACCGAAATTGCCCCCTCCGCTAAAAGCGGAGGGGGCAATTCTGCTTGATTGGGCACGGTAGGGTTGGGGAAGTCCCCTCCGCTGTTCTTGCCCGCCGCATATGAACGGGCCGCGTGAGGGTCGACATCGGGCCAACATGCGAGTGCGGTATGGGGCTTTGGCGAGATATGTCAGGCCCGAGTTGCCCGGGAGTATGGCAAATTTTCACTCTATTTCAATGTTTCTCTGTGTCCAGAATTCTCATCGGATTGACCTGTTGCAGACAGCATCCGCGCAGATACATTCAGCCTCGGTCGACGCGTTCCGACGCAAGTTCTGACCCGGGATCGTGAAGTGCGTTCCTGCGCAAGGGCCAGTAATAGGGGAGTTAGGCATGGCTCAGGGCACCGTCAAGTGGTTCAACGCGGAGAAGGGCTACGGCTTCATCGCGGTCGACGGTGGTGCGGATGTGTTCGTCCACTACAGCGCCATCCAGATGGACGGGTACCGCACCCTTGAAGAGGGTCAGCGGGTCGAGTTCGAGATCTCGCAGGGCCAGAAGGGTCCGCAGGCGGACATGGTCAAGCTCGCACTCGGCTAGTCCTGGAGCGATCGACCACCGACGCACAGTCTTCATCGAAGACCTGGAACACCACGAGGGGCCCACATCCTGGACACGGGATGGGGGCCCCTCGTGCGTAGGCCCGGTAGTGGCCAGGTGTTGCCCCAAGCCGCTTGCACTCGGGGGGGTCGAGTGCTAATCATTGGCGTTAGCACTCTCCTGGTGAGAGTGCTACTGAAACGAGGACCGGGTCGGTGAGGCCCGCAGGGTCCGGTGGGAAGGAACCGCCGGGCACGCAGGCCGTCCGTCGCGGGCGCGGGCGCGGTCCGGAGCAATCCACCGCTGTCCGGGAGGACCACTTCAGATGGCCAAGATCATTGCGTTCGACGAGGAGGCCCGCCGCGGCCTCGAGCGTGGGATGAACCAGCTCGCCGACGCCGTCAAGGTCACCCTTGGCCCCAAGGGTCGCAACGTCGTCCTTGAGAAGAAGTGGGGCGCCCCCACGATCACCAACGATGGTGTCTCCATCGCCAAGGAGATCGAGCTCGAGGACCCGTACGAGAAGATCGGCGCCGAGCTGGTCAAGGAAGTCGCCAAGAAGACGGACGACGTCGCCGGCGACGGTACGACCACCGCCACCGTTCTCGCCCAGGCGCTCGTCCGCGAGGGTCTGCGCAACGTGGCCGCGGGTGCGAACCCGATGGCCCTCAAGCGCGGTATCGAGAAGGCCGTCGAGGCCGTCTCCGCCGCCCTGCTGGCGCAGGCCAAGGATGTCGAGACCAAGGAGCAGATCGCTTCGACGGCCTCCATCTCCGCCGCCGACACCCAGATCGGCGAGCTCATCGCCGAGGCCATGGACAAGGTCGGCAAGGAAGGCGTCATCACCGTCGAGGAGTCCCAGACCTTCGGTCTGGAGCTGGAGCTCACCGAGGGTATGCGCTTCGACAAGGGCTACATCTCGGCGTACTTCGCCACCGACATGGAGCGCATGGAGTCGTCCCTCGACGACCCGTACATCCTGATCGTCAACTCCAAGATCGGCTCGGTCAAGGACCTGCTGCCGCTCCTGGAGAAGGTCATGCAGTCCGGCAAGCCGCTGCTGATCATCGCCGAGGACGTCGAGGGCGAGGCGCTCTCCACCCTCGTCGTCAACAAGATTCGTGGCACCTTCAAGTCCGTCGCCGTCAAGGCCCCGGGCTTCGGTGACCGCCGCAAGGCCATGCTCGGTGACATCGCCATCCTCACGGGCGGCACGGTCATCTCCGAGGAGGTCGGCCTCAAGCTGGAGAACGCCGGTCTCGACCTGCTCGGCCGCGCCCGCAAGGTCGTCATCACCAAGGACGAGACCACCATCGTCGACGGTGCCGGTGACAGCGACCAGGTCGCCGGTCGCGTGAACCAGATCCGCGCCGAGATCGAGAACTCCGACTCGGACTACGACCGCGAGAAGCTCCAGGAGCGCCTCGCGAAGCTGGCCGGCGGCGTGGCCGTCATCAAGGCCGGTGCCGCGACCGAGGTCGAGCTCAAGGAGCGCAAGCACCGCATCGAGGACGCCGTTCGCAACGCGAAGGCGGCCGTCGAGGAGGGCATCGTCGCCGGTGGTGGCGTGGCCCTGCTGCAGGCCTCCGCGGTCTTCGAGAAGCTGGAGCTCGAGGGTGACGAGGCGACCGGCGCCAACGCCGTGAAGCTCGCGCTGGAGGCCCCGCTCAAGCAGATCGCCGTCAACGGTGGTCTCGAGGGTGGCGTCGTCGTCGAGAAGGTGCGCAACCTCCCGATCGGTCACGGCCTGAACGCCGCGACCGGCGAGTACGTCGACATGATCGCCGAGGGCATCATCGACCCGGCGAAGGTCACGCGCTCCGCGCTGCAGAACGCCGCGTCGATCGCCGCGCTGTTCCTGACGACCGAGGCCGTCATCGCCGACAAGCCCGAGAAGGCCGGTGCCCCCGCGGGCGGCGGCATGCCGGGTGGTGACATGGACTTCTGATCGACCTCGGCTCCGGCCACCGGTTGATCGGCTGTTCTCGAACGAGGGCGGCACCCCGCAAGGGGTGCCGCCCTCGGGCGTTTCCGGAACCAGGCGCCTCAGGCGGCGGGGCGTGCGGTGAAGGTGACCTCTTCGTGGTCCTCGTCCAAGGCGATGGTCAGGCCGGCGTCCAGAGCGTGCGCGAGGCGGCGCAGCAGGGGCAGCGTCGGTACCGCGTCGGCGCCTTCCACACGGGAGATCTTCGCCTGGGTGAGTCCGGCCCGCTCGGCCAGCTGGGCCTGGGACAGTCCCAGCGCCTTGCGCCGCTCGTAGACGGCCTTGGCGAAGGCCATGGCCAGCCGGATCTCGGCCCGCTCGGCCCGTACCTCGGCCGATTCGACGTACCCTCGCGCGGCCGTCCTCTCGCGGGTCAGCTTCCAGCGGGTGTGGTTCATGACGCGTTCCCTTCGTTGCCGCGGCTGTACGTCGTGTGGGCCGGGCCGTGCTCCGTCCGGCACACGATACGGGCGCTCACCGCGCGGCTCACCTGGCCCTGCTCGTGCGGTCGCGTCTTACGGAAGACGGTGAGCAGCACGATTCTGCGCCCAGGCGCGAACCAATAGGTGATCCGCGTGGCCACGCCGTCGAGGGTGGGGCGTAGTTCGTACACCCCGTCGCGAAGCGGGCGAGCGAATGGCATGGGAGTGCGGGTGCCGCAGGCGGCGAGGAGTTCTGCGTACTCCTCGACCTTGTGGTGTTGCTTGTCGGTCAGACCTTCCAGCCAGCTGCGTACTTCGGGCTCCACCTCGATCGCATACAGGTCGTCCATGTTGCGGACCGCATTATGTCGTTGGCGACATAATACGAGCATGGTGCGAGGTGCACACCACTGAGTGAAAGTGCCTGGTGTCGTTGACGTGGAGCGGATGGTTGACTGCTGGCATGACTGATGCGGCGGGCGTGTTCATCAAGATCTGCGGGCTGCGGACCGCGCACGACGTCGACGTGGCCGTGGCCGCCGGGGCCGACGCCGTCGGGTTCGTCTTCGCGCCCGGGAGTCCGCGTACCGTCGACGCCGCCACCGCGCACGAGCTCGCCGCGCGGGTGCCGGACGGGGTGCTGACCGTCGGGGTGTTCCGGGGACAGGCGGTGGCGGAGGTGCGCCGGTTCACCGAGGAGAGCGGGGTGCGCGGGGTGCAGCTGCACGGCGAGGAGGGCCCCGAGGACTTCGCGGCGCTGCGCGCCGAGGGCCGGACCCTGTTGCGGGCCACCGCCGAGCATGTGAAGCGCTGTGGTGAGTACGGCGAGGACCTGCTGCTGCTGGACGCGCCCGACCCGGGCTCCGGCAAGCCGTGGAACTGGGGTGCGGCGGACTTCACCGCGCCCGAGGGGCGGTGGCTGCTCGCAGGTGGGCTGAACCCGGGCAATGTGCGGGCGGCGCTCGCGGCCACCGGGGCCTGGGGCGTGGACGTGTCCAGCGGGGTGGAGCGGGAGCGCGGCGTGAAGTCGCCGGAGCTGATCCGCGCCTTCATCGAGGCCGCCCGGGCGCGCTGACCGGCGGCACACGGTTCGCCGCGCCGGACGTCAGTCGGCGACGCGCCCAGGAGTCGGGCGGCCGGCCAGCAGGGCGACGAGGGCGAAGGCCAGGCGACGGGTCCTCGTGAAGGTCATGGGGGCGGTCCTCTGCGGTGTGTCGGGGGAGTGGCTGGGACTCCATTGCGCCTCGCGCGGATACCCACGTCATGGCGCGCGTATTCGGGGCTTGACGGACCGGAGCACCGTGTTAGGTTAATTCTGTAGTGATCATTACGGAATCTCGCGGGGGACTTCATGAACAGGACAGCGCTGGTCACGGGCGGCAGCCGGGGCATCGGCCGGGCCATCGCCGAGCGGCTCGCCGCCGACGGCGTCACGGTGGTGCTCACCTACGCGAGCGACGAGGCGGCCGCCCTGGAGACCGCCCGGCGCATCACCGAGGACGGCGGCCGGGCCTTCACCCTCCGCGCGGAGCTCGGCAGCCCCGGCGCCGCCGCCGCGCTCTGGGCGGCGTACGACGAGCTGGGGCTGGACGGGGTCGACATCATCGTCAACAACGCGGGCATCGGACTGCCCATTCCGCTCGGCGAGATCACCGAGCAGGACTTCGACCGTGTCTTCGCGGTGAATGTGCGGGCGCCGTTCTTCGTGGTGCAGGAGGCACTCGGGCGGCTGCGCGACGGGGGCCGGATCATCAACATCTCCAGCGGCGCCGCCCGCATCGCGATGCCCGAGATCCTCGCCTACGGGGCCACCAAGGGCGCGCTCGACACCCTGACGCTGAACCTCGCCAAGGCCCTCGGCGCCCGCGGCATCACCGTGAACTCGGTCGCCCCCGGCATTGTCGACACCGACGTCAACGCCGGCTGGCTGCGCGGCAACGCCGAGGCCGAGGCGCACGCCGCCTCCCTCTCCGCGCTCGGCCGCGTCGGCCGCCCCGAGGACATCGCGGACGTCGTCGGATTCCTCGCCTCCGACGCCGCTCGCTGGGTGACCGGGCGTGTGGTCGACGCCACCGGAGGCTCCGCGCTCTGAATACCGACCCCCCGGTTAGGCTGCGGTCGGAGGGGATCATGGACATGGAACGACCGCGGCCGGCACGCCTTTTGGGCCACCTCGCGTTCACCGCGGCCGCCGCGTTCGCCGCGGTGGCCGCGCTGTACCTGATCCTCCTGGCGAAGTCGGTGTTCACCGACGGCCCCGGCCGCGTGTGCGGGATCGACAGCTGCCCGCGCGGCACGGGCGGCCTCGCACTCCTCGCCCCGCTGTGCGCCGCCGCCGCGTGGCTGTTGTGGCGGACGTCGAGGAAACGCGGCCACGGCCGCACCCCGGTGCCCGTCCGGGTGCTCGCCGGCTGCGTGGCGCTGGCCGCGACGGTCCCCGGCTGGCTGGGCTTCGAGTACGCGCGCGGCCCGCACATGGACCTGTCCGGATGGCAGCAGCCCGTGCATCCGGCGGCCGCCCCGGTCGGCGTCTGGGCGCCCGCGCGCGGAACGCTCGTACGGGCCCGGACCGACGGCCTCGTCGCCTACAACGGTGAGGGCCGCAAGGGTTGGCGGCTGCCCGCCCCGGAGCGCACGCCGCTCTGCGCGCTCAGTCGGACGACCCCGTCGGGCATCGGCCTCCTCACCTACGGGGAGAGTCCGGGGGCGTGCGGCTCGCAGGTCGTCGCCGTGGACCTGGCCGACGGCCACGTCGAGTGGACCAGGGACGCCGGCCGGGCGCTGGTGGCCGCGGCCGGCGCGAGCGCCGTCGTGGCCGACCGGGACGCGGTGACCGGCCTCGACCTGCGCGGCGGCGCCGAGCGCTGGCGGGTCCCGATACCCGCCGACTGCACGGTGAAGGCCGTGGACGGCTCGGAGCGACACGCCCTGTACGTGGAGGAGTGCGGCGACTCGGCCCGGATCACGGCCGTCGACTCCGGTACGGGAACCCGCGCTTGGCAGACCGCGCTGCCCACGGCGAGTCGGCTGCGCGAGGTGCGACTGCTGTCCGCCGTCCCGCCCGTCGTACGCGTCACGGAGACGGCCGAACGCGGCATGGACGCGGTGCTGTTGTTCGACGCCGGGGGCCGGCTGCGCGGCTTCGTACCGGCCTCGGGGCCGGCCGGGGACCTGCTCTCCGAGCCGGCCCCGGTGCTGACCGGCGACCTGATGATCACCCCGGTGAAGGAGGGGGAGAAGAACGGCGTGGCCGCCTACTCCCTCACCGACGGCCGTCGCGTCTGGCACGCGGGCGTCGGCGACGAGGTCGTGCGCGGGCTGGCCCCGACCGGCCCGGGCGAGGTCGGCGTGGTGACCTCCGACCGTTGGCGGACGTACCTCTCAAACCACGGCCTGGCCGACGGCGGGCGCCGGGCGGAGCCCGCGGTCCTGCGCGACCTGCCGCTGGGTGAGCGGTTCACCTTCCACCCCGGTCCGCCCGGCTCGTACGTCTTCGTCAACCTGGACCGCAAGGGCCTGCTCCCGCCGACCTTCGACATCGACCCGGTCCTCGGCTGGTGACGGCGGCCGGCCGGGGTCAGGACCCGGCCGCGCGGAAGCGGGCGAGGAGTTCCTGGGCGGGCGGAGCGTCCACGTCGAAGAACTGCTTGACGAGGGCGGCCGGGACCGCCGCCCCGTGCATGCGGACCTCGTGGCAGCTGAAGCAGAACGCGGCCTCGAACAGGACGATTTCGAGGGACTGCTCGTAGCCGCGCACGCTCCATCCCGGTGAGAAGCCGCACCGGTGCTGTCCACTGCCGGGCAGGGTCCCCATCAGCGCCAGGACGTCGGCCACCTCGCTATCGGCCCAGTGGGCGACGGTCTCGCCCGGGTACGGGGCGCCCACCTTCTTCGGCCGGGCGGAGATCCGTACCACCTCGATCAGCGCGGTGTCGGCCAGGACTTCGGCGGGGAGCTGCATGGGGCCCAGTGTCCCCCGCCTCCCCGCCCCGTCGGTCACATGCGCCTCAGGACCCCCACTCCCAGGTGCGGTCGGAGCCCTCGCCGCCGGTGGCCCGGCCGTCCTCCTCGACGGCCTCCACGTCCGGCATCCCCCGCAACTCCTCGACCTGGCCGGGGCTCAACCGGGCGGAGAAGCCGTGCAGGACGGTGCGGTACACGTACACCGGGGTGGCACCGACCCGGTCGGCCACCTCCGCCGGGTCGACGTCCCCCCGCACGCTGACGATGTACGTGGCGTGGTCGGCGGGCGCCGTGTGCGGTACGGGTTCCCGCACGGCGGCGGTGGCCGCGGCCGCGGGCAGGACGGCGACGGTGGCCAGTACGGCGACGGCCACGGGCAGGACTCGCTTCAGGGGGATGCGCATGGACCGAGGCCATCATGGGTGAGGGGGCCGGTCAACGAGGCCCAGGGGTGTGGCGGGTGCACGGCGGGCAGCGGCCGCGCGCTCCCTGATCCGGGGGCGGGGCGTACGGGTGAATCTCGCACCGGATTCCCGGTCTCGGGCCGAGCGGGCCGCAGCCCGGACGACACAAGGGGACAACCCTTTCTGCAGCTGCTGCGACACGGCGTGTTGACGCGGCGATCGGACGCTCGGCCAGGTGGAGGCGATGGTTCAAGCCGCGCCGAGGGGCCGCCCGATGTAGAGGAGGGCCGCACCCGCGGAGGACTCCAGGTCGCGGGGGCGGCTCCTCCACGCCGACCTTCATGAAGCACGTCAGGGAGCTCCTTCCATGCGTCTGCTCGCCCGTCTGGCCACGGCCCTTCTCGTCACCGTCACCCCTGTCGCGGCCGCCACCGCCTCCGCCGCGGCCCCGGAGCCGACCCCGGCACCGCTGCTCACCGCCGCGAACCCGATCCCCGAGAGCTACATCGTCACGCTCGACAAGTCCGCGAGCCCGGCGAAGATCGCGGCGTCCCTCGGGGTGAAGGCGAAGTTCACCTACAGCTCGGCGCTGAACGGCTTCTCCGCGACCCTCACCGATAAGCAGCTGCAGGCCGCCCGGCAGACGGCGGGCGTGAAGTCCGTGGCACAGGACGCCCTGGTCACCGCCCCGCCGGCGCCCGCGTCCGGCGTCGCGACCAAGGCGCCCTCGAACTCCTGGGGCCTGGACCGGATCGACCAGCGGCACCTGCCGCTCGACAACGAGTTCAGCCCCAACACCAACGGCCAGGGCGTGACGGCGTACATCCTCGACAGCGGCATCGACTTCCGGCACACCGAGTTCGACGGCCGCGCCCGTGCCGGCTTCGACGCGATCGGCGACGGCCGCAACGGCGCGGACTGCAACGGCCACGGCACGCACGTCGCGGGCACGGTCGGCGGCGAGACCTTCGGCGTGGCGCACAAGGTGAGCCTGGTCAGCGTCCGGGTCCTGGGATGCGACGGTCGGGGCCCCTGGTCGGGGATCATCGCGGGCCTGGACTGGGTGGCCAACAACGCCCGGCAGCCGGCCGTCCTGAACGCCTCGCTGGGAGGTGACCGCTTCCAGCCGGTCAACGACGCCACGAACGCGCTGTTCAACCGGGGCGTGCTGCCGATCGTCGCGGCGGGCAACGACAACATCGACGCCCGCCGGGTCTCGCCCGCCTCCACGCCCAACGCGGTGACGGTCGGCGCGACCAACCGCTTCGACCAGGAGACCGACTTCTCCAACTGGGGCGAGATCCTGGACCTGTACGCCCCGGGCCAGGACATCATCTCGGCGCGGAACGGCGGCGGCAGCGTGTCGCTGAACGGCACCTCCATGGCGGCGCCGCACGTCGCCGGGGTGGCGGCCCTCTACAAGGCCGCGCACCCGACCGCGAGCCCGACCGAGGTGGCGAACTTCCTGAAGAACGAGGCCACCGAGGACGTCATCCAGAACCTCAGCGACAACGGCCCCGACAAGCTGCTGTTCACGAACGGTCTCTGACCGACCCCACGAAGGCGGCCCAGGCCTGCGCGTGGAACACCACGTGCGGGCCTTCGGGCCGCTTGGAGTCCCGGACGGGCACGAGGTCGGGGTGGCCATCGGCCACTTCCAGGCAGTTGCCGCCGCTTGCGTCGCTGTACGTCGACTTCCGCCAGGTGGCCATCTCCAGGCAGCTGCCCCCGCTACCGTCGCTGTAGCTGGATTTGCGCCAGATAGCCGTCGTCAGGTCGTAGTCAGGCGTGCTGGTCATGTTCGTAATCCTCCGCCACGGACTCGATCAAGGCCAGGGACTTCCGCGGGGAAAGCGCGTTGGCCGTGAGGAGATCGTAGGTCAGCGTGTGATGAGCGACTGTCGCCGGATCGTCGAAAAGGAGCCCTGTTCCCATGCCCTCGACGTAGGAGAGCGGGGGAGCGTCGTCGAACGACATCAACTTGATGGCGCCCCCCATGGCCGCATGCAAGCCAGCGCTAAAGGGCAATACCTGAACGATGATGCGGCGGGCCCGCATCAGACTTGCGATGTGGCGCAGGGCCTCGACCCGGACGGCTGGGTTGCCCCCCGCGCGGCGCAGCACCGCCTCGTCGAGGACGCACCACAACAAAGGGGTTGTTGGCTGGTTGAGCAGTGCCGCGCGGGCCAGTCGGTTCGTGACGAGTTCGTCGATCCTCTCCTCTGTTGCAGTCGGATGCCCGGCCTGGAACACCTCCCGCGCGTAAGCCTCCGTCTGGAGCAGTCCAGGGATCAGCTGCGGGGCGTACTCCCGGATTTCCCTTGCCCGAGCCTCTGCTTCGGCTGCCTCCGCGAAGTGGTCCGGGTACTTCGACTCGGCTGCTGCCTCACAGTTGCGGAGGAAGAAGCCTCCTGTATCGAGGATGTCGTCGATCTGGCGGGCGAAGTCGAGGTGCATGCGGCGTGTGCCGGCTTCGAGCTGACCGATGAACGACCCGCTGACGAAGAGCCGTTCGCCGAGTTCGGCCTGGCTCAGGCCCGCGCGTTCGCGCGCTACGCGCAGCTCCGCGCCCAGCAGGGCGCGGGGTGACGAGGAGGGATCGAGGTTCTTTCGTGGCATGGCAACTCCCTGAGCAACACGTGCGGTTGTTGCGGGGTCCGCACTTGAAAGGCTAGTGAGCGCGTCGCCACTCTGTGTGAAGAAGTTGAATACTCAGAGTAGAAAGGTGACATGTCATGGTGCTCTCCCCACAGGAGCGCATGCAGGCGGCCGAGGAGGCCGTCCAGCAGCTGCGGGAATCGCTCGCCGGGGTCGGGGTGCTGTTCCCCTCGCTCGACGTGGAGCGGGTCTCGGCCGCCGGTACGTACGGTCTGCCGCTGGTCGACCTGGGCCGCTGCAACCTGGACACCGCCCTCCGGCTTGCCGCCGTCCTGCACGAGCGGGCGGGGGGCTCGTGAGCGAGTCGGTGGAGGCGGTGAACTTCGCCTTCGAACTCGGTTGGAAGCTGCGCGGCCTGGAGACGGCGCTCGCCCCGCGCGGGGTGTGCGGGCCCGAGGCCGGGGACCCGAAGCCGCCTCCGCCGTCGGGATGGCAGCGGTTCACGCTGGTGCACTGCCCGCTGGAGGGCTATCCGGGGTTCGACGATCCGCGCTACGAGGGGCTCAGGGCGGCCCCGCCGCAGGGGTGCGCGGTGGAGGACTTCGGCGGGTGCCTCGGGCTTCGGTGCGAGCGTCCGGGCGGGCGGCTCCTCGACGCGGTCGCGGAGCTGTGCGCGGAGATCCGTACCGGGTACGGGCTGCTCATGACCGGCCTCGGCATCGACAAGCTGTGGGAATGGTCCGAGGACGGTACGGACGGTTGGGGCGCCGAGATCGTCGGCCAGCTCCTGCTGATGTCGGCCGAGCGCGCCCCGAGGCTCGGCTACGAAGTCGATGACCTGGCGCGGTTCCTGCGGACCGCGGCCTGCTGAGCCTCAGCTCTTGGTGATGAGTTCGCCGTCGTGCTCGCCGCCTATGCAGGTCCACTGGCCGGTGGCGGAGTCGTACTCCACCGCCCCGCCGGCGGCGGTGCACGTCGCCCCGGGGATGGCCGGCGCGGCGGCCTGCGCGACGGGGACTGCAGCGCCGAGAGCGGCCAGTACGAGGGCGGCGGCGAACGCGGGGATTCGGGTACGCATGAGGGCTCCTCCGGGATCGGGTGACACCGATACGTCCATCACCCACCCTCGCTCTGTGGCGCGGCGCTTGCACGCCGGCGGGGGGCGCACAAGGGGGCGCACGAGAAGCGCCCTTCGTGGTCGGGGGGCAGGCTGGTGTTATGGCGAACACACGTGAGGTGACCGTGGGAGCGCCGGATGACCTCGGCTTGCGGGAAGTTCTGATCGACGGTATCTCGGTGGGCGGGGTCTGGTCCGACAAGGAACTCAGGAGACTCCTGAGCCGTGAAGGTGTGGCGGACGGAGACCCTGTCCAGTGGCTCGGCGGGGACGCCACCGTCTGGCCGGACCGGGCGTGGATGCGACGAACCACCGGATTCTTCGTGGCCGTAGGTCTCCTCGCAACCTCGTATTCGCTCTTCCGTATCGGCATCGCGGACAGCGGTAGTGCCCTGACCTATGGCGGACGCATCGCGGGACTCACCATTCTCCTGGTGGCTGTGACGGTGCTGATCGCCGCTGCAGCCGCTGTCGATTTCTGGGAAACGCGGCGATGGCGCTACTCGGGCGTGGCTGTACTGCTCGGAGTGGTGATCGCCCTGTTCTGTGGCATCTCCGTCCTCCTCCTGCAGATCGGCGAGCGTTTCACCGCCAGCACCGTCATCGGTATAGCCCTCGTGGTCTGGTCTTCGATCGCCCTGCTCGAGCTGGTCAAATCTCGGGCGGCGAAGGGTCTCCGTATTCCCAAGAACATTGCGATCGGGGTCATCGTTTCCACCCTTCTGGCCTCCGCCAACCTGGCGTATGCGCAGATCTATGTTCCCTATGTGACGACGCCGCTGATCCAGACCGGGGCCGAGTTCAGGGAATCGAACATGGACAAGGGGTCGGCGAAGCTGTACGTGACGGTCCATCTGTTTGTGAGGAACGCAGGTCAGGTGCCTGTCTATGTCCTGGGTAGTACCTACTGGATCCGCGGCGAGTCGGCGAAGAGCAGACCGGACGAGAACTCAAGGCCCGAAGTGATCTACGACGGAGAGTTCGTCAAGCCGGACGGTCACGTGCTGAATCCAGGAGAAGAGGTCGCCCAGGACGCGGTCATCGAAGTGAAGAATCCCGGTCATCGCAAGTATGAGGCGATCACTGCTCAGAGCGAGGTGTACGTGATCAGGAAAGACAGAATGAAAATGACCGGGAACTATGAGAACGCCAGATTGACGGGCAAGACGCTCAGAGACTCCTTGAAGGACGGGGATCCCCCCAATCCGCAATACAAGTTTCGGACTGCGATCTCGAACAGCAGTGAAATTCTGAACGTGACCCGCGGTCCCCAGTGCGTAACGGTGTGGAGGCTGGGCGGTAGGGCGCCTACGGTCATTGTGGACGTGTCCCCGCCGGACAAACGGTTCCGGTTCAATCCCGAGGAACCGCCGCTGGATCAGACGGCCATCGAACGCTATGGGCTCTCGCAGGTCCGTGGCTCCATGGCGCAGACGCCCTACCCGGAACTTCTGGAGAAGGCCGGCGCCAAGGGACAGGGCGAGGCCCCGACCCGGCCCTCGACTCCCACCCCGCCCACGCCCCCACCCCCGGCCCTGTGACCCCCTCTCACACCGGGGGATCGGTGCGCAGGCGGGCGTGCAGGTGCTCGTCGTGCCAGCCGTCCGCGTGCAGGAGCGCGCCGCGCATGGTGCCCTCCAGGGGGTAGCCGGCCTTGGTCGCGATGGCGCAGGAGGCCGGGTTCGCCACGGAGTGGGTGATCCGTACGCGCTGCAGACCCAGGTCCTCGAAGGCCCAGCGGCTGACGTGTTCGGTGGCCGGCACCATGACCCCGCGGCCGCGCCCGGCGGGCAGCAGCCAGTAGAGGATCTCGCCGCTGCCGCCCGCGAGGTCGAGGTCGCCGATGCCGATGAGCCCGACGGCCGGGCCTCCGCCCGCGGGGGCGACGGCCCAGATCGCGGCCTCCTCGTCCTGCCAGCGTGCGTGCCAGCGGGCGATCCGTTCCTCGGCCTCGGCCGGGGAGAGCGGGGCGGGCCGGTTCCAGTGCCGGATGTCCGGGTCGAGGCAGGACTCGACGAGCGCGGGGACGTCGTACGCCGCCCAGGGGCGCAGCAGCATGCCGCCCGGCAACGCGAACTCGGGCTGCGGCAGGGCGCGCATCCGACCGGCGGGGACCACGGGAGCTATGGAGTTGATCATGTCTGCATCATGGCGGTCCTGCGGCGTCATCGCGGTACCGCGGCGCGCATGCGCATGCGGAGGAACAGCGCGTACGGCGAGTCCGAGGCGAAGGTCTGGCGGTGCAGCGGCTCCGGGACCTGCGGGCCCCAGAGCCAGGCCATGTCGCAGCCGTAGCAGAACGCGGCTTCGTACAGGGGCGGCTCGGCCGGGTCGGCGTACGCGCGCAGGCCCCAGCCGGGGGCGAACCCGCACAGCGTGAGGTCGGCGGCGGGCATCTTCCGTACGGCCGTGAGCATCTCCGTGACGGCGGGACCTTCCCAGTGCCCCACGACGGGCCCGGTCATCGGGCCGCCGTGGTGCTCGGGGCCGGCAGTGATGCGTACGACGTCGATGCGGGTCGTGGCGGCGACGGCTTCGGCGGGGAGCAGCATCCGCACAGCATCCCGTCCTAGGCGGGGACCCGTTCCTTCGGGGGTGCTTCGGTGGCGGTGGTGGGGTCCGGGCCCGGGTCGGTGTCGAGGTCGGCCAGCATCTGGCGGGTGAAGCCGAAGAAGTAGGTGGCGACGAAGCCCACCAGGTAGCCGACGAGCAGGCCGCCCGCGTAGATCGCGAGGGTGATGCCCGCGCCGGCGCGGCCGTCGAGCAGCGGGAACAGGGCCCAGCCGGAGGGGCCGATGGCGGTGGAGCCGAAGGCGACGCCCAGTTGGTGGAAGAGGCCGACGAAGGCGCCACCGGCCGCGCCGCCGATGCAGGCGGTGACGAAGGGGCGGCCCAGTGGCAGGGAGACGCCGTAGATCAGCGGTTCGCCGATGCCCAGGAAGCCGGCCGGGAGCGCGGACTTGACGGTGGCGCGGATCGAGGCGTTGCGCGGGAGGCGGTAGTAGACGGCGATGGCCGCGCCGACCTGGCCCGCGCCCGCCATGGCGAGGATGGGCAGCAGGACGGTGTAGCCGTCCTGCTCGATGAGGGTGGTGTGGATGGGGATCAGGGCCTGGTGCAGGCCCAGCATCACGAGGGGGAGGAAGAGGCCGCCCAGGACCAGGCCCGCGAAGGCGCCGCCACCGGCGAGGAGCCGGTTCGCGAAGGTGCCGATGGCGGAGGAGGCCTCACCGGCGAGGTACATCAGGCCGAAGAGGGTGACCAGGCCCGAGATCAGCACGGTGAGGGTGGGGGTGATCAGGACGTCCAGGGCCTCCGGCACCCAGCTGCGGCACCACTTCTCCACGTACACGGCGAGGAGGGCTGCGGCCAGCGCGCCGAGGACGCCGCCCTGGCCGGGCTTGAGCTCCAGGCCGAAGGCGTCGATCTTCGCGACACCCGGGAAGACGATGATCGCGGCGACCGCGCCGCCCAGGACGGGCGTACCGCCGAACTCCTTGGCCGTGTTGTATCCGACGAAGACCGCGATCAGGGACATGAAGCCGGACGCGATGGCGGCGAGGGCGGGGACGACGGCGGGCACCCAGCCGAGGTTGGTCAGCAGGCCGTTCAGCCCGGCGATGATCCCGCAGCCGATCAGGGCCGGGATCAGCGGGACGAAGATGTTCGCGATGCGGCGCAGGAACAGCTTGAAGGGCGTGGCGTTCCGGGCTTTCTGAGCCTCCTTCAGGGCCGCGCCCTGAGCGGCGAGGTCGCCCGCGGTGATGCCGCCGGAGGGCGGGGCGGACGGGGCGGCCGCCGGCGCGGCCGAACGGGCCTCCTCGACGAGTGCCTCGAACTCCGGGGTCACGCGGGCGACGGCGCCTGGGCCCAGCACGATCTGGTAAGTGTCGTCCTCGACCACGCCGAGCACCGCGGGCAGTGCGCGCAGGGCCTCGTCCTGGACCAGCGAGCGGTCGCGCAGCGAGATGCGTAGGCGGGTCATGCAGTGCGCGATCGAGGTGATGTTGTCCGGGCCGCCGACCAGCGGAAGGATCGCGGCGGCGGTGGCGCGGTTCTTGTCAGTGGACATGTGGATCGCCTTGGCTCGGGGGCGGATCGGGTCGGGTCGACTCAGGTCGGGTCGGGGTCAGGTCGGGTCGGGGTCAGGTCGGGTCGGGGGCAGCGCGGGTGGGTGCGGGCGTGGTCAGGGCGAGTTGGAGGGCGGCGCGCAGGTGGCCCCGGGAGGCGGCGAGCAGTTCGGCGGCCGTGGGGCCGTCGACTCCGCCGAGGACGACGAGGACGGCGTTCTTGACCTCGCCGCCGGTGGTGGTGAGGGCGGCCTCGATCTCCTCGTCGGGTGCGCCGGTGGCCAGCGCCACGATGCGGCGGGCGCGGGCGCGCAGCTTCTCGTTCGAGGAGCGCATGTCGACCATCAGGTTCCCGTAGGTCTTCCCGAGGCGGATCATCGTGATGGTCGAGATGAGGTTGAGGACGAGCTTCTGGGCGGTGCCGGCCTTCAGGCGGGTGGATCCGGTGAGGAGTTCGGGTCCGACGACGACCTCGATGCCGTGGTCGGCGGCCGCGGCGAGGGCGGATCCGCTGTTGCAGGAGAGCCCGACGGTGAGCGCGCCGCGGGTACGGGCGAACTCGACGGCGCCGATCGCGTACGGGGTGCGGCCGGAGGCGGAGATGCCGACGACCGTGTCGAGCGGTCCGATCTCCAGGGCGGTGAGGTCCTCGGCGGCCAGCTCCTTCGAGTCCTCGGCTCCCTCGACCGACCTGACCATGGCGGACGGGCCGCCCGCGATCAGGCCGACCACGTCGGCGGGGTCGGTGTTGAAGGTGGGCGGGCACTCGCTGGCGTCCAGCACGCCCATCCGGCCGGCGGTGCCGGCGCCCGCGTAGACCAGCCTGCCGCCCTGGGCCATCCGCTCGGCGATCGCGTCGACGGCGGCGGCGATGTGCGGGAGCTGTGCGGCGACGGCGGCCGGGACGGTGGCGTCCTCGGCGTTCATGGTGCGGGCGATGTCGAGGGTGGGGAGACGGTCGATCTCGGCGAGTTCCGGGCGGAAGGCCTCCGTGGTGAGGGTGTCCAGCTGGGCGCGGAGTTCTGCGTGGGCGGTCATGTGGCCGGCTCCCGTGCGGTGTGGGTCAGCGGGTGGTGTGGCGGTGGGTGAGGGCTTCGTAGGAGGCGGCCAGGGCGGGGGCGGCGGTCTCGTAGGTCTGTTGCGCGACGCCGACGAAGAGGCAGTCGACGACGAGCAGTTGGCTGGTCCGGCTGGACATGGCGGCCGGGCGCAGCTGGGTCTCGCGGGCGGCGGAGGTGGCCAGTACGAGGTCGGCGTGGCGGGTGACGGGGCTGTTCGGGCGGCCGGTGAGGGCGACGGTGGTGGCACCACGTTCGAAGGCGGTGCGCAGCGGTTCGATCACGTCGCCGGTGGTGCCGGAGTGGGTGATCGCGACGGCGACGTCGCCGGGGCGGAGCTGGACGGCGCCCGTGACGGCCAGGTGCGGGTCGCTGTGGGCGTGGGCGACGAGGCCGATGCGCAGCAGCTTCTGGGCGAGGTCCTGGCCGACGAGGGCGGAGGCGCCGATGCCGTAGATGTCGATGCGGCGGGCGGTGGCGAGCGCGGTGACGGCGGCGGCGAGCTGGGTCAGGTCGAGGGCGGCGGCGGTGTCGGTGAGGGTCTGCGCCTCCTCGTGGGCCAGTTTGGCGACGACGTCCGCGAGCGGGTCGTCGACGGCTATGTCGACGGTGACGGCGGGGGCGGTGCCGGATTCCTGCTGGGCGGCGAGGGCGGCGAGCGCGAGGCGCAGGTCGCGGTAGCCGGGGTAGCCGAGCAGGCGGGCGGTGCGGACCACCGTGGCCTCGCTGGTGCCGGTGTGCTCGGCGAGGGCGGAGACGGTGAGCCGGGCGCAGCCGGCCGGATCGGCGGCGACGGCTTCCGCGACGGCCTGTACGGAGCGGGTCATGGTGGGGCCGAGGCTGCGGATCCGGGCCCGGAGGACGTGCGGCGGGGGAGCCGGGAGGGCGCCTTCACCGGGGGCTGCGGCGGGGCCTGCGGCGGGGCCTGCGGCGGGGCCTGCGGCGGGGCCTGCGGCGGGTACGGGCGGGCGGTTGGCGGTTTCCTTCGCGTTCTGGCTCACCCTTGAAATTTATTTTCAGGTCCAGGTCCGGTCAATACGCCATTGGGCCTGCGGAAAGAGGGCCTTCATCGCCGGGCCCTCGCGGGTCCACAATGGGCGCATGGACCACGCGACCCCCCTGGAACAGGCGCTGCACGTCGCCCGTGCCCTCGTTCTCGCCGATCTCGCCGCCGGTGAGGTCGCCGATGCCGATGTCGTCTCCCTCGTCGAGGACTCGGTCACGCACCGCCGGTGGTGGGTGGAGCAGTGGCCGGAGGGTGTCGACTACCTTGCCGGACTCGTCGCTCAGGACGTGAAGGACGCGCTGCTGGAGAAGTACGGACGATGGCCGCTGTGCCCGGTGTGCAACCACGGCGAGCCGCACGCGCTGGACGTGGAGCCGGAGCTGGGACCCGACCCGCACTGGGTGTGCTCGGAGGCGGGCGTGAAGGTGGCCGCCATCGGCGGCCTGGGCCCGGTCCTCGGCCTCCGGTGAGCCGCCGGTGACCGTCTACATCGACCCGCCGACCTGGCCGGGTCACGGCCGCATGTGGTCGCACCTGGTCAGCGACGTCTCGTACGAGGAGCTGCACGCCTTCGCGGCGGGCATCGGCTGTCCGCCGCGGGCCTTCGAGCGGGACCACTACGACGTGCCCTCGTACCGGTACGCGGACGCGGTGGGCGCCGGCGCGGTGGAGATCGGCAGCAAGGAACTGGTGCGCCGCCTCACCGCGGCGGGCCTGCGCCGCCCGAAGGGCCGACCGGCCGCCTAGGGCGTGTGTCTACGAGCTCGGGGCCGGCGTGGGCGGCGTCGACGGGGTGGACGGGGTGGACGGTTCCGGGACGGTGTTGGGCTGGGCCGCCGGCGGGAGGCCCCAGACGTGCTCCGGAGTCACGATCTTGGTGACCGTGTTGGCGATGAGGGAGCTCAGGTTGCCGAACTTCCCGTCGACGTCGGAGTTCACCACGATCACCATGGTGGCGCGGGCCTGCGGGAGCCGGACGGCGATGGTCTCGTACCCGGGCAGCTCGCCGTTGTGGCCGATCCAGCCGTCGAGCTCGGCGATGCCGAGCCCGTAGCCGATGTCGGGGTGCCCGGTGGGCAGCATGCGCACCCGCTGGGCCTGGGTGGCGGGCTCCAGCAGGCGGTCGCCGTCGGGCAGCTTGCCGGTGACCAGGGTCGGGACCCAGGAGTGCAGGTCGTCCATGGTGGAGATCATCGCGCCGGCCGCCCAGGCCCAGGACGGGTTCCAGGTGGAGGCGTCGACGGTCGCGCCGTCCGGGGTGAAGTTCGTGTAGCCGTGCACGAACGGGGAGGCGATCTCCGCGCCGGTCGGCAGCGAGGTCGCGTCCAGGCCGGCCGGTTCGAGGACGTGCTGCTCCAGGTAGGTGTGCAGGGGCTGTCCGGCGACCTTCTCCACGAGCAGGCCGAGCAGGACGGTGTTGGTGTTGGAGTACTCCCAGCGCGTGCCCGGCGGGAAGTTCGCGGGGTGCCTGAAGGCGGTGTCCAGCAGCTCCTGCGGGGTCCAGGCGCGGTGCGGGTCGGCCTTGTAGGCGGCCAGCAGGCGCGGGTCCTCGGTGTAGTTGTAGAGGCCGCTGCGCATGTCGGCGAGCTGCCGGACGGTGATCTTCCCGCCGCCGGGCACGCCGTCGAGGTACGTCGAGATCGGCGCGTCGAGCCGTACCTTCCCGTCGTCCACGAGCTGGAGGACGGCGGTGATGGTGAAGGTTTTGGTGACGCTGCCGATGCGGGTGTGCATGTCGGTCTTGATGGGGACGCCGGTGGCCTTGTCGGAGGTGCCGAAGGCACGCACGTAGGGATCCTCGCCGTCGATCCACAGGCCTACGCCGACCCCGGGGATGTCGGCCTTGCGCATGGCCGCGGTGATCGCCTCGTCGAGCTGCTCGGCCACCACCGGATCGATGTCGACCCGACCCGGCGGCGCGGCCGCGGGAGCCTGGCCCGCGCACAGCGCGGTCAGCAGCAGCGAGGCGGCTGCCAGGACGGTGGGCGTCCGGTACCGGCCCATGAAGGATCCCCTCTGACGCACGTCCCCGAGCGTTCCGCAGCTCCCCGAGCGGACCTTCCCATCGTAGGAACCCGACTCCGGGGCGGCGACCGGGACCGGGCGTCCGTCGGAGACCGAGCCGGGGACCGGGACGGGGGTCGGTGTCAGGCCCTGTCGGGCGGAGCGGAAGCTTCGAGGACACGGTCCTGGCCGCCGCCCGACCGTACGGGCCGAAGCCGTCCCGCCGCACCACCTGACCTGCGGACATCGCTCGCACACCGGAGCCCGCCCGGTGGGACTCCGGTGGCAGGGACGATCCCAGGATTCAAGACACGGGAGTCAAAGCACCACACCGAACCCCACCCCTACCGCCCATGGAGCACGGCTCACTCGCCTGAGTGAAAAACACCAACTTGGCTGGCTTCGGGGAGGGTTGCCTGATCTACGCTCAGCGCGACACACCACACCGCTGACATACGTCGGCCCCCGCCGGGACTGCAATCCCAGTGCGGGGGCCTGACCACCGAGGAAGCAGCCCTTCCTGATGGATACCCGGAACACTAGCGCGCGCTCGCACGCACAGTCCCGCAACGGCGAGGAAAACCACCCCTCTCGGCGTACCCGTACGGGCACACGCTCGGGTGGTGTCATCCACGACAACTCCCGCCACACGGCCCGCTTCACGGTGATCGGCAACCACCTCGCGCAGCACGCCGAGCTGTCGCTGCTGGCCATCGGCCTGGCCGTGCACATCCAGTCCCTGCCCGGCGGCGCGCCCATCGACATCCGGACCCTGGCCGGCCGCTTCCCCGAGGGGAAGACCCGGATCGCCGCCGCCCTGCGCGAGCTGGAGGCCCACGGCTATCTGCGCCGCACCTGCGAACGCACCAGCGGTGGCCGCGTCGTCACCCGTACGGTCTCCTGCAACCAGCCGGGTCGGTCCGGCACCCCGGACGAACCGCGACCGAAACCCCGGCGCGCCGGCCTCCGGGAGGGCGAGCCGCCGCGGCGCGCCCTGCCCGCGGTGCCGCAGCCCGCATACGCGGCCCCTGACCTGCTCCGGTCCGCCGTCGAGGTCCTCGCAGGCCTCCGCCGTAGCGATCCCCGCCTCCTGCTCTCCGTCGCGGACGTCGAGCACCTCACCCCCGGAGTCGCGGCCTGGCTGGAGCGCGACCTGCCACCGAGCGCCGTTCACCACGCCCTGACCGCCGACCTGCCGACGGAGCCCCTGCACCGCCCGGCCGCCCTCTTGGCCCACCGCCTCGCCACCCAACTCCCGCCCGTGCCACCGTTCCGCGCCCCGGCGGCGCCTGAAGGCGTCAGGCACCCGCTCCAGAACTGCGACGTCTGCGACCGTGCCTACCGCGGCCCGGAACGGGGCCACTGCCCTGCCTGTCGCGCTTCCCGGCAGCCGGCCGCCACGGCCCAACCCTTCGGGTGAACCTCGCCAACCATCCACGTTCAGGCCCGTGTTGTGCCCCTACGCTCTCCGCAGGACGTCCACGGCATATGACAGAGGCAATTCCCAACCTCACAGGAACCCCTATGGTCAGCTCGCCCCACGAGGCGATGCACCGCATCTTCCAGGAACATCCGGAGCTCTTCTCCCGGGTGTCGGAGGTGCTCGGCGTCGGCTTCGCCCCACTCGCGTCGTTCACCGTCCTGCCCAACGACCTCACCGAGACCCAGCCCCTCGAACGCCGGGTCGACACCCTGCTGCGGCTGGACACGGAGGGCGACGGGTCCTTCCTCCTCGCCGTCGAGGCCCAGGGCAGAAAGGACCCGGACAAGCCCGCCAGCTGGGCGTACTACGCTTCCTACCTCCTTGCGAAGTACCGGTTGCAGCCGATGCTGCTGGTCGTCTGCCAGGATCGCTCGACCGCCGAATGGGCTGCTCGCCCGGTCCGCTTCGGCCCTCCCCAGTGGCCCCTGCTCACCCTCTGCCCGCTGGTCGCGGGGCCGCACAACATGCCGCTGATCACCGACCCCGCCGAAGTCCGGAAGGACCTCGCGCTCGCCACCTTGTCCGCGATCACCCACGCAGCGAGTCCGGACATCGGGGCCATACTCAAAGCAATGACCAGAGTGCTGCCGGACACACCGGCAGAGCTCGCCAACCCGATCATCGAGCTCATCGCACAAGGCCTGGGCAAGCACCCATCCGCAGAACTCTGGAGGAAACTGGTGGCCGTGGACCTCTCTTTCTACAAGTCGCCCCTCTCCGAAGAGCTCCGGGCCGAGGGCCGGGCCGAGGGCCGGGCCCAAGGTGAGGCACGTCGCGCTGCCGAGGACGTCCTTGCTGTTCTCGCCGAACGGGGCGTCGGTGTCTCCGAGGAGGCCCGTGAGCGCATCACCGGCTGCGGTGACCCCGAGACGCTGAGCCGCTGGCTCCGGCGTGCCGTCACCTCCCCCTCCGCCGACGGGATCTTCACGGAGGAGTGACCCCGGCCAGGCCGTCTCTAGGCGCCGACGGGAGCCGTGGCCGAAGCCGGTGTCGAGGAGGCCACCACGCGGGTCGCGCGCGGCGGTGTGCGGCGGTCCAGGCGTAGGGCGAGCACCGTGAGGGCGATCGCGGTCACCGTCATGGCGGCGCCCGCCCAGGCGGTGGCGGCGAAGCCCAGGTCGGCGTCGATGACGGTGCCGCCGAGCCAGGGGCCGCCGGTGTTGCCGAGGTTGAAGGCGGCCGTGGTGGTGGCGCCGGCCAGGGTCGGGGCGGCGCCTGCCACGTTGAACATGCGGGCGTTGAGCGCCGGGGCGGTGAAGAAGGCCGAGAAGCCGAGCAGGAAGGCGAGGGCGATCGCGGCGGCCGCGGTGGAGGCCAGCAGGGCGAGCGCGGTGAGGAAGACGGTGGAGGCGGTGATGCCCCAGATCATCACGCCGAACAGGTGCGCGTCGGCGACCCGGCCGCCGACGGTGGTACCGACCAGCGCGCCGATGCCGAAGAGGCCGAGGATCCACGGGACCCACTGCGAGTCCAGCCCGGCCACGTCCGTGAGCAGCGGTGACAGGTAGCTGAAGGCGCAGAAGACGCCGCCCGCGGCCAGCGCGGTGATGCCGATGGAGAGCCACACCTGGCGGTCGCGGTAGATGCGCAGCTCGCGCCCGAGCGACGGCTTCTCGGCGGGCAGCGGGATCCTCGGGATCAGCGCCAGGATGCCGACGAGGGCGATCGCGGAGGCGGCGGCGACCGACCAGAAGGCGGAGCGCCAGCCCAGGTGCTCGCCGAGGAAGGCGCCGGCGGGGACGCCGAGGACGTTCGCGATGGACAGGCCGCCGATCATGACGGCCATCGCCCGGGCCCGCTGGTCCTTGTCGACCATGGCGATGGCGACGGCCGCGCCCACGGCCCAGAAGCCGGCGCAGGCGAACGCGGAGATCACGCGGGAGGCGAAGAGGAGCTCGTACGAGGGAGCCAGCGCGCCCGCGACCTGCCCGAGGCCGAAGAGGCTGATGAGGGAGACGAGGGTGGTGCGGCGGGGCAGCCGCAGGGTGGCCACGGCCAGCAGCGGCGCGCCCACGACCATGCCGATCGCGAAGGCGGATATGAGCAGGCCCGCCTGCGGGATGGTGACGCCCATGTCCTCGGCGATGGGGGGCAGCAGCCCGGAGAGCATGAATTCGCTGGTGCCGAGCGCGAACACGGACAGTCCGAGGACGTAGACGGCGACGGGCATGCGGGGGCGTGCTGCGGCTGCGGGCATGACTGTCACCAACCAGTGCGAACCCGATCGAATTCCCTACGGGGCGAGAGCGGCGAGCTCGGCGGCGAGATTGGCGCGGGCCGGGGCCTCCCAGTGCGCGGCTCCGTAGGGCGTGCGGAAGAGTCGCGGCAGATCGAGCAGCTGGCGCAGTACGGCGGCGCGGCCGGCGCGGAAGGCCTCGTCCGGGACGAAGCCGTACTCGGCGCGCACGGCGGCGACGTAGGCGGCGTAGGCGTCGGGAGCCCCGGCCAGGACGGCCAGGTCCGCGTCGCAGAGCGCCTCGCCGTCGGTGTCCCCGGGGGCGGGGTCGTGGGTGACGGTGAGCCGGACGAGGCGGGCCACCTCGGCGGTGCGGGCGGGGTCGATGCCGAGCTCGGGGAGGGCGCGCTCGGCGAGGGCGGCGCTGCGCTCCTCGTTCTCGGACCGGTCGGGGCGGTAGACGGCGTCGTGGAACCAGGCGGCGAGCCGCACGGCGGCCGGATCGGCGGCGTGCGGGGCCAGTACGTCGATCCGCGCGAGTACGTCGGCCAGGTGCGCGGTGGTGTGGTAGCGACGCTGCGGCTCCGCCCATGCGGCCAGCAGGCGGTCGGCGTAGGGCGCGGGATCACGGTCGGCGGGGGCACCGGCGGCGGTGACGGTCGCCTGCCAGCGGGCCCGCAGGTCGGCGGTGTCCGGGTGGGTGTCGCTGCTCTGGGTGCCTGTGTCCATGGGCACATTGTGGGGTGGCGTGATTGTGCTGGTGAAGGGCGGGTGGAGGCCCGTATTCTGAATATTGGACTAGACCTCTCCTTTGGTAGGGGTTCCCGAGCTTGCCGAAGAAGGATGGGATCGAATGAGCAACCGTGCGCTCCTGGAGGTGATCGCCCTCGACGTGGAGGACGCGGTCGCGGCCCAGGCCGGTGGGGCGGACCGACTCGAACTGGTCACCGACATGGCCGCCGACGGGCTCACCCCGCCGCGCGAGACCTTCGCGGCGATCAGGGCGGCGGTCGACATCCCGCTGCGCGTGATGCTCCGCAGGACGGACGGGTTCGCGGCCGGCGACGTCTCCGAGCTGGTCCGGGTGGCACGGGAACTGCGGGCGGAGGGCGCGCAGGAGTTCGTCCTCGGCTTCCTGGACGCCGACGGGGCCCCCGATCTGGCGGCGGTCGAGGCGGTCGTCGCGGAGCTGGACGGCTGCCGGTGGACCTTCCACCGGGCGATCGACCGCGCGGCGGACCGGGACCACCTGCGCAAGGCGCTGGCCGATCTGCCGGGGCTCGACACGTACCTGACGGCGGGCGCGGCGGCGGGCGTGGACGCCGGGCTGCCGGTGCTGCTCGCGGAGGCGGCGCGGGGTGGTGAGCCGGGGTACGGGGCGCGGATCCTGGTGGGCGGCGGGCTGACGCTCGCGCACCTGCCGGTGCTGCGCGCGGGCGGGATCGACGCCTTCCACATCGGCGGCGCGGCCCGGCCCTCCGGGTGGGGTGGGCCGGTCTCGGCGAAGGCCGTCGCCGAGTGGCGGGCCGTACTGGACTGACGGGGTCCGGCCGTCACGTCGGCCGCGCCACCGCTGCCGTGGGCTCCGCCCCCGGACCCCCGCGCCTCAAACGCCGGCGAGGCTGAAACACCGGGGCTCCGCCCCGATCCCCGCGCCTCAAACGCCGGCGAGGCTGGAAGTCGGGGCGCCGTCCCCGGACCTCGCGGCTCAGAAGACGGCAGGGCTGAAAACCAGCCTCGCCGGCGTTTGAGGCGCGGGGTCTGGGGCGGAGCCCCAGGAGCGGACCCGCAGGTCAGGGCAGCAGCGGCTCGGGCAGGGCGGCCGCGTGCAGCACGGAGAGGCCCGAGACGGCGCGGGTGAGGCAGACGTACAGGCGGCGCAGGCCCGTCCGTTCGTCCGGCTCGCCGTCGACGATCGCCGCCGGCTCGTCCAGGACCACGTAGTCGTACTCCAGGCCCTTCGCCAGCGACGCCGGGACCAGGGTCAGCCGCGACTCGGCGGTGGTCTCCTCGCCCGGCGACAGGTACGGCAGGTCCGCCGCCAGCAGGGCCTCGGCGAGCGTCGGGATCCGCGCGTCCGCCGCGATCAGGCCGATCGAGCCCTCGTGGGCCAGGGACTCGCGGCAGGCGGCGATCACCGCCGCGGTCAGGTCGGGGACCTCCGCGATCCGCAGCGAGCCCGGCGTCTCGCGCACGGAGGAGACCGGGGCCAGGCCCGGGGAGATCGACGGCAGCAGCCGGGAGGCGTAGGCGATCACCTCGCGCGGCACGCGGAAGCCCGCCGTCAGCTCCTCCAGCACCGCCTGCGGCTTGCCCAGGTGCGTCAGGGCCTCGTCCCAGCTGCGCGTGGCCCACGGCGTGGTGCCCTGCGCGAGGTCGCCGAGGACCGTCGCCGAGCCCGTGGTGCAGCGCCGGCCCACCGCCCGGTACTGCATCGGCGACAGGTCCTGCGCCTCGTCGAGGACCACATGGCCCAGCGAATGCGTGCGTTCCACCAGGTCGGTCGCCTCGTCGATCAGGACCAGGTCCGCCGCCGACCACTTCGCCGACTTCACGCTGCGGAACGGCTTCGGCCACAGCAGGAGTTTCTGCTCGTCCTCGGTGAGCACGTCCGCCGCGTGGAGGGCGAGGAACTCGGGGTCGGACAGCAGGCGCAGGACCAGCTTCGCCGGTTCGACGGCAGGCCAGATCTCCTTGACCGCCGCCTTGACCGCCGCGTTGCGGGCCACCGCGTCCTGCACCCGGTCGTCCGGGGCCTCGCCCGCCTGCTCCATCCGTACGAGCACGGCGTGCGCGATGCGCTGCGGGAGGGCCTCGCGGGCCGCGCCGTAGCGGATGTCGCGCTTCTGCAGTTCCTCGACCATCTCCTCCAGCTCGTACGCGGGCACCCGCCAGCGGCGCGAGCCGCGGACCACCATCAGCGGCTCGGTGGGGCGGGTGACGTGCGAGCGGACGGCGCGGCTCAGCACCTCCGCCATGCGGGCGTCGCCCTTGACCACGGCGCTTTCGGCGGCGTCCGTGCCGCGTACCTCCAGGCCGGGGCGGGCGACCAGGTCGTCGACGGTGGCCTGCTTGACCTCCAGCTCGCCCAGGGCCGGAAGGACCTGCTCGATGTAGTGGAGGAAGGAACGGTTCGGCCCGATGACGAGCGTCCCCGTGCGGGCGAGGCGGTCGCGGTGCGCGTAGAGCAGGTACGCGACCCGGTGCAGGCCGACGGCGGTCTTGCCGGTGCCGGGGCCGCCCTGCACGCAGACGGAGCCGGACAGGCCGGAGCGGACGATCTCGTCCTGCTCGGGCTGGATCGTGGCGACGATGTCGCGCATCGGGCCGACGCGCGGGCGCTCGATCTCCTGCTGGAGGAGCTTGCTGACCGCGGCCGCCTCGGCCGGGTCGGAGAGGTGCTCGTCCTCGTACGCCGTCAGCTCGCCGCCGGTGTATCCGAAGCGGCGGCGCAGGGAGATGTCCTGCGGGTCGGTCTTGGAGGCCCGGTAGAACGGCTGGGAGACGGGTGCGCGCCAGTCGATGACCATCGGGTCGCCGTCGGCGTCGTGGACGTGGCGGCGGCCGATGTAGAACTGCTCGCCCTCCGCGCCCTCGGCGAGCTCCGCGCCGGGTGCGTGGAGGTAGTTGAGGCGGCCGAAGAAGAGCGGGGTGTGGGAGAGGTCGGCGAGGGCTTTGATGCGGTCGTCGATCTGGGCCTGGAGGACGATCGCGTTGACCCAGTTCGCGGTGACGTCGCGGATGTCGAGGGACTCGACGTCCTCGCGCATCGCGCGCAGGGCGGAACGCGAGGCGCTGAGGTGGGCCCGTTCGCGGCCCAGCGGGTCGGTGGGCGCGCTCGGGTTCGCGGTGGGGTCCGCGTTCGGGTTCGGGGTCGCGCTCGGGTCGTCTTGGGCGGTCTCGGGGGCGTGCGCGGGCACGGAACTGCCTCCAGCTGCTGGATGCGGAACAGATGGCCCGCCGGTTTCCGGCCGGAGGGCGGCTCTCCCCGATGAGGCGGCGGGAGGCGGCAAGAGCGGAGATTCTAGCCACCGGGGCGGTGCGGCGCGAACGAATAAACGGGGGGTGCGGGTCAGGTGGTCAGGGGATCTGCAGGGAGTCGAGAAGCTGCTTGTGCATGGCGTTCAGGTCCTTCTCGTTCTCCTCGGGACCGTAGGTCAGGGCCATGACGAGGTGGTCGTCGTCGGAGATGAAGCGGATGGAGCCGGCCAACTGCTCGGTGCCGTCCACGCCGGTGAGGGTCGCGTCGAGGGCCGGGTGGCCGTCCACGGTCGTCTTGCGGACGTTTTCGCTGGTCAGCGTCCCGCTGCCCATCAGGCCGTACGCGTCGACGAAGCCCTTGAGGGCGTCCTCCAGCGGAAGACGGTCGCCCGGCATGTCGTAGACGGCGAAGCCGGTGGCTCCGTCCGGGGTCTCCACCCCGTACACGCGGGCGGCGACGGTTTTGCCGTCCATGGGGATCGAGCCGGAGCGGACCTGGGCCTTCCCGGGGAGTTCGGCCGAGATGCCGCTGGGGGGATCGGTGGTCTTCACCGCGCCCTGGGCGGGCGGGGTGGACGGTGGCGTCGGCGTGGGGGCGGCAGCGACCGCGGCGGCGGGTGCCGGGGCGGCGAACGCGCTGGTGGACGGCAGCAGCCCGGCGGTGACCAGGGCTGTCGATGCGGAGAGCAGCGCGAGGCGCTGGGTCCGGGAACGGTGGGTCATGCGGATCACTCCCATGGCGTGGTCGCCGGCACCGCGGACCTTCCCAGGGTCCGTCCCGGCCGGCATCGCTGCATCCGGACGGGTGTCGTGGCGGGTGTCGCACCAGGCGTCGCACCAGGCGCCGCACCGGGTGTCGTATCGGCCGGCGCACCGGCGTCGTACCGGGGAGTGTCAGACCTCGGTATCTCCCCTAGGGGTGCGCATGCGACGGGAGGAGGACCCGGGGGGCCGTGAGGTTCCCTCCCGGGAGCGATGTGCGGGACCGCGCGAAAACGCACCATGGATCCATGAGCCCCGCACCCTTCACCTCGATCCAGGGCAGCCGTCCTAGCGGCGCCGACTCCGACTCCCTTCCGCAAGGCGGCCTCGGCGGCATGCTGCGCGCCGTCAAGATCTTCGCGGCGACCGCCGTGAGCGTCGTCGTGCTCGGTGAATACGCCGAGGACGCGGGCGTCATACGCCACTGACCTCGGGCCCCGCGCAGCACACCCACTGATCCACTAGGGTCACGCGGGTGACCCGGAGTTCCGTCGCCGGCCGCTCGCCGTCGTCTCTCGTCGATGTGCTGCTGACCGGTTCGCTGCTGCTGCTCGGCGTGCTCTGCATCGCCCTGCGCATTCCGGTGGCCGACACCCTCGTCCAGGGTTTCTCCGCCGCCGAGTGGGGGCCGTCCGCCACGTATCCGCCGTTCGCGGCGATCCTGTTCACGCCCGCCGCGTGGCTGCCGAGCGGCGCGCTGAAGGCCGTCCTCGTCCTCGGCGACGCCGGTCTGCTCGCCCTGCTGATCACCTTGTCCTGCCGCCTCGCGGGGCTGAGGTCCCGGCCCGGTCCGGTACTGGCCGCCACCATCGCCGGGCTGTGGCTGCAGCCGCTGTTCCAGGCACCGCTCGCCGGGCTGATCAACCTGGCGCTGGCCTGCCTGGTCCTGTGGGACCTCGGCCGGCCCCGGTCCGCGCTCGGCAAGGGCTTCGCGCTGGGCGTCGCCGCCGGGATCACCCTCGCCCCGGCGGCCATCGCCGCGTACCTCCTGCTGACCCGCCGCGTCCACGCGGGGCTCACCGCGCTGGCGGCCTCGGCCGGGACCGCGCTGCTGGGGCTGCTCGTCCTGCCGGAGGCCTCCGTCGAGTTCTGGACCCGGCACCTGGCCGACGCGGCCCGGGCCCTGGTGCTGGACTGGCCACCGCTGTGGGTCTGGTGCGCGCCCGTGCTGGCCGTCCTGACCGCCCGCGCGTGCCGGGGTCAGTCGCCGGTCAGCAGCTCGTCGGCGTCCATGATCCGGTAGGCGTACCCCTGCTCGGCGAGGAACCGCTGGCGGTGTGCCGCGAAGTCCTGGTCGATCGTGTCGCGCGCGACGACCGAGTAGAACCGCGCCTCGTGGCCGTCCGCCTTCGGTCGCAGCACGCGGCCCAGGCGCTGGGCCTCCTCCTGGCGGGAGCCGAAGGTGCCCGACACCTGGATGGCGACGGTGGCCTCCGGCAGGTCGATGGAGAAGTTCGCGACCTTCGAGACGACCAGCACGCTGATCTCGCCCTCCCGGAAGGCGTTGAAGAGCTTCTCGCGCTGCGCGTTGGAGGTCTCGCCCTTGATGACGGGGGCGTCCAGGTGCTCGCCCAGCTCGTCGAGCTGGTCGATGTACTGCCCGATGACCAGGGTCTGCTCACCGCGGTGCTTGGCCACCAGCGCCTCGGTGACCTTGCGCTTCGTCGCCGTCGTCGCGCAGAAGCGGTACTTCTCCTCCGTCTCGGCGGTCGCGTAGGCGAGCCGCTCCGCCTCCGTCAGATTGACCCGGACCTCCACGCAGTCGGCGGGCGCGATGTAGCCCTGCGCCTCGATCTCCTTCCACGGGGCGTCGAAGCGCTTCGGCCCGATGAGGGAGAAGACGTCCGACTCCCGGCCGTCCTCGCGCACCAGCGTCGCGGTCAGGCCGAGCCGGCGCCGCGCCTGAAGATCGGCGGTGAACTTGAAGACCGGTGCGGGCAGCAGGTGAACCTCGTCGTAGACGATCAGGCCCCAGTCCCGGGAGTCGAAGAGCTCCAGGTGCGGGTAGACGCCCTTCCGCTTCGTCGTCAGGACCTGGTAGGTGGCGATGGTGACGGGCCGGATCTCCTTGCGGGTGCCGGAGTACTCGCCGATCTCGTCCTCGGTCAGCGAGGTCCGCTTGACCAGTTCGTGCTTCCACTGGCGGGCCGAGACGGTGTTCGTCACCAGGATCAGCGTCGTCGCCTTGGCCATCGCCATGGCTCCGGCGCCGACCAGCGTCTTGCCGGCGCCGCAGGGCAGGACGACCACGCCGGAGCCGCCGTGCCAGAAGCCCTCGACGGCCTGCTGCTGGTACGGGCGCAGTGCCCAGCCGTTCTCGGCCAGGTCGATCGGGTGGGCCTCGCCGTCGACGTAACCGGCGAGGTCCTCGGCGGGCCAGCCCAGCTTGAGCAGGGTCTGCTTGATCTGCCCGCGCTCGGAGGGGTGCACGGCCACGGTGTCGGCGTCGAGTCGCGCGCCGACGAGTGGGGCGACCTTCTTGGAGCGCAGGATCTCCTCCAGCACCGGCCGGTCGGTGCTGGTCAGCACCAGTCCGTGCACGGGGTGCTTGGAGAGGGTCAGGCGGCCGTAGCGGGCCATGGTCTCGGCGACGTCGACGAGCAGGGCGTGCGGGACGGGGTAGCGGGAGTACTCGACGAGCGCGTCGACGACCTGCTCGGCGTCATGGCCGGCGGCGCGGGCGTTCCACAGGCCGAGCGGGGTGATCCGGTAGGTGTGGATGTGCTCGGGGGCCCGCTCCAGCTCGGCGAAGGGGGCGATGGCACGCCGGGCGGCTCCGGCGAGCTCGTGGTCGACTTCGAGAAGGAGGGTCTTGTCGCTCTGGACGATGAGTGGACCATTCACGCGCGGCGCCCCGTTTCATTCAGGTCAAACCTCCAGTGTGCCGTACGGCGCGGAGGGTGGGAACACGCCGCTTCGGCGGGAGGTCGCCAGGGGCGGCGGGAGGTCGGCGGGAGGTCGGCGGGAGGACGGAGGGACGGCGGCGGGAGGGTCAGCGGCCCATGCCGTCCAGCAGCAGGGCGAGGCCGCCGTGGAACTCGCGGTCCGCGGTGAGGGAGCGGGCGCCGAGCGCGGCCTCGGTCATGTACGGGAACTCCTCCGCAGGGAGCTCGGCGATCGCGGCGGTGCCCGCGCCGGAGAGCGCGCCGAGGTGTTCCTGCTGGACCGCGCCGATCGCGTAGGCGAGCAGAGCCCGCAGGGCGATGATCCGCTCCTCGGGTCCGAGGCCCGCCTCGCGGAGCACGCCGAGGACGGTCTCCCCCCAGCGCATCACGGCCAGGGACCGGTGCCGGTGGCTCATGGTGAGCGGCAGCACGGCGGGGTGCGCGCCGACGGTGTCCCGCATCCGGTCGACGAGGACCGTGACGCGGGCGCGCCAGGGCCCGGCGGTCGCGGGCGGCGGGGTGCTGTCGACGGCGCCGAGGACGCGTTCGACGACGAGGGCTTCCAGTTCCCCGCGGTCCTCGACGTAGCGGTACAGGGCCATGGTGCTGATGCCGAGTTCGACGGCGACGGCACGCATGGACAGTCCGGGCAGACCCTCACGGTCGATCACGGCGAGGGCCGCGGCGGCCAGTCGGTCCGGGGTGAGTGAGCGGGGGCGCGGCATGGTGATTGACAGCGTACGACATACGCTTACGCTGTAGGTGTACGACATACGCCTACGAAGGAGACCTCAGTGCGGCTCGACACCGGTTCCATCGTCCGTACGCGCACCCTCACCGCCGTCGCGGACGGCGCGTCCGTGGCCGTCCCCGACCCCGAACACCTCGTGCACCTGCAGTTCCGCCGCTTCGCCGGCTGCCCCATCTGCCATCTGCACCTGCGCTCGATCGTGCGCCGGCACGCCGAGATAGCGGCCGCCGGGATCCGGGAGGTCGTGGTCTTCCACTCCGACGCCGACGAACTGCGCGAGCACGTGGCCGACCTGCCCTTCGCCGTCGTCGCGGACCCGCGCAAGCGGCTGTACGCGGAGTTCGGCGTCGAGTCGTCCTACCGCGCCCTGCTCGCCGCGCGCGCCTGGCGGGCGATCGCCGTCGGCACCCTCGACATCCTGCGCGGCCGGGCGAAGCCGCCCACGCTCGTCCAGGACGGCGGACGCCTGGGCCTGCCGGCGGACTTCCTGATCGCCCCGGACGGACGCGTCATGGCCGCCGGGTACGGGGTGCACGCGGACGACCAGTGGCCGGTGGAAAAGCTGCTGACCCTGGCGGCGCAGGCACGTACCGTCCGGGCATGAGCCATGATCAGCAGCCCTTCGTACCCGCCGACTTCGCGGTGCCACGGACCCTCGTCGCCGACGGTTTCCGCCTGGAAGTGCTCGGCGCCGAGCACAACGAGCGGGACCTCGCCGCCTGGACCGGGAGCATCGCGCACATCAGGGCGACGCCCGGGTTCGTGGGGCGGGGTTGGCCCCCGGTGGCGGGGATGTCCGCCGAGGAGAACCTGGCCGACCTGGTCCGGCACGCGCGGGAGTTCGAGGAACGCTCCGCCTTCGCCTACAGCCTCCTGGAGGGCGACGGCGAGGGCGAGGTGATCGGCTGCCTGTACATCCACGGGTCCCGGGAGGCCCCCGGCCGGGTCGCCGTCAGCCACTGGGTGCGTGCCGACCGGGCCGCTCTGGACGGCCCCGTCCACGAGAGGATCACCCGCTGGCTCCGTGAGGTGTGGCCCTTCGACGCCGGGCGGATCGACTACGAACCCAGGTGAGCCGGTCGCCGGCCGGCCGCATCAGCCACGCCGCTGCCACCAGCGACGCTTCGGTGCGGCGGACCGAGGCTCCGCGGTGGTGGCGGGGACATCACCACGCCGCTCCGGGGCGACGGCGAGCAGGGCGGCGCGGATACGGTCGAAGGTCGCGATCGGGTGCTGGCCCTCGCCCGGCAGTGCCACCCCGACGCAGACCAGCTTGAAGCTGTTCTCGCCGAGACGGGCTCCGATGAACACCGGTGCGCCGACGCACCCTTGCGGCAGGGTTCCGACCCAGCGGACGCCGTCCTCGTCGGTGCGCACGATCTCCCCGACCACGAGGGCCTGCTCCCGCGCGCCGTTCTCGGCGTCGACAGGGTGGCCCAGCAGGTAGGCGGGGACCGGTGTCCCGTCGAGGGCGGCGATGTCCTCCTCCGTGGCCGCGACACCGTCGGTGATCTCGTCCGTCGTCCAGCTCCACCCCTTGCGCGCGGCGTACGCGTACAGCGGGGTGTCGGGCATGACCGCCACGCCCAGGTCGCCGAGGTGGATCCACCCTTCCGCGAAACCCGTCATCGCCAATTTCTCCGCGCTCATCGCGGGTGAGCACAGCTCCTGCCGGAGGGTGATCTCGGCCGTCTCGACCCTCGTCGGCTCACCGGCGGTCACCAAGTACTGCCGGACGACCGCACCCTCGGCGGTCTCCTTCACGAGTTCGTCGAACCAGAAGGCCGTCGCGTACTGCTCCGCCCGGTTCGCCCGCTGGAAGGGCAGCGTCGCCCGGGCGGAGTCGGCGTTGATCAGGTAGACGATGGCGCTGTGGAAATCAGGCAGCTCAGACATGGTCGGGGACAGTAGCCAACCGTCGACGGCGGCCACCTGCCGGGGCTGCCGAGGTGTTCCAGGGCCGAACGGGTAGACGCCGTGGGCCGATGGGACGGGCGCAGACGTCGCTCCCGGAGCGTCACCGACCGGCGTCCTAGGGTGGCACGCGCCCACAGGCCCACAGGCGACGTCGGAACGGACCCTCATGACGCAAGCAAGCTGGGACCGCACGCTCTTCACCACCTCCTCGGCTCCCGCCACCACCGTCACCCACGACACCGGCCTGCTCCTGCTCCGGCTCGTCGTCGGCCTGAGCATGGCGGGGCACGGCGCGATGAAGCTCTTCGGCTGGTTCGGCGGCCCGGGCCTCACCGCGACCGGCAAGGGCTTCACCATGGCCGGCTACCCCGCCGGGGACGCCATGGCCGTCATCGCCGGGCTCGCCGAGACCCTGGGCGGCCTCGGCCTCGCCCTCGGTCTGCTCACCCCGCTCGCCGGAGCGGCCCTGACCGGCACCTTCATCAACGTCCTCGACGTCCGCGGCCTCAGCGCCTACTTCCCGCCCAAGGGTGTGGAACTCGAAGTGGTGCTCTTCGCCGCGATCGTCGCCCTCACCCTCACCGGGCCGGGCCGCTTCGCCGTCGACCACTACCTTCCGGTGCTGCGCGAGAACCGGCCCCGCCACGCCCTGCTCGGCCTGCTGCTGGGCGTCGTCGCCGGATTCGTCGTCCTGATCATCCGGGACTGACCGACCGGGACCGAACCGACCGGGACGGCCACGACACGCCCTAGGCCCCCAGGTGCGGCAAGGGCCCGGTCGGGTACGGGGTCTCCGTGGGCAGCAGGGCCCGCGCGCCCGCCTCGTCCCCGGCCCCGAGCAGCCGGCGGATCTCCCGGGCCGTCCCGGTCACATCCCGGATCGCGACCGTCCACTCGTCGGCGTACGCCCGCGAGGCCGGACCGGACAGACCCAGCTGGAGCGAGCGGTACGGCAGCGGATTCAGCCGCAGGTCCCGCTCCGGGTCCCACTGCACCCGCGTCGGCGCCGAGCGCAGCGCCTCCTGCCAGGCCGCCCGGTCCGCGTGCACGCCCCGCGCGTAGTGCGACAGGCAGGCCTCGCGCAGCGCCCGGTCGAAGCCCTCGCGGGTGATCTCGACCGCCAGCACCGTCTCCTGGCCGTCCTTGGTCCCCCAGCCGCAGCGGTACATCATCCACAGGAACGACGGCTTGATCCACGTCATCCGCTCGCGCTTCCACGCGGGCGGGAAACGGCCGTCGCGGGCGGCCGGCAGCCCGAGCGCGGGGGAGTAGGCCTGGTAGACCGTGATCGTGGTGTCGGTGTGCGCTGCGCGGACGGCGCGGGTCGGTACCTCGTGGGACATGGCCCCAGGATGATGGCTCGTCATCCCGCCGGCCATCGGTTTTCGGCGCGGGCGACGCGGCCGGCCGCGCGTTCGGACGCGGACGCGGCTCCGCCCCACCGGAACCCCGCCCCTACACCTGGTCGTCCGCCAGCTCCGCGACACCCGTGATCCGGTGCAGTGCGTACGTCCGTACCTCGTCCGCCGTGTGGTCGTACCCGGTGACGAAGCCGCCCTCCACCCGGACCGGCGCGATGACCCGTTGGCTCGCCGCGCCCTCCGCGTTCACATAGCCGATCCACACCGCCGACCCGGTCAGCGCGGCCGCCTGTACCGTCGCCAGGGTCTCCGCCGCGCTCGTGCGCGGCAGTTCGCCCGGCACGGCCGACGCCGAGGCCGCCACAGGCTCCTTGCGCACCGCCGTCGCCGCCACGTCGCCCGCGCGGATCGCCCGTACGGCCGCCGCCAGCAGCGTCGCGTCCGGCACCGGCGGGCCCTCCGGCACCGGTACGGGCGCCGAGCGGGCCGGTGTGCGGTGGGCGTCGGCCCGCGCCACCAGCACGTCGCCGGTACGGGATTCCGCGGCCGGTGCGTACCCCATCGCCCGCAGCCCCTCCAGCAGGACGGTCGGATCCGCCTGCGCCGCCAGCACCGTCGGCGCGAGCCGGCGCAGCCCCAGCCCGGCCGAGCGCTTGTCGGCCAGGATCTCGCCCAGCATCGCGTCGTCGTCGCAGCGCACGTACGAGGAGGCCGCGCCGACCCGCAGGTGCCCGTGCCGGCGGGCCACGTCGTCGATCAGGTAGGCCAGCGGCTGCGGCACCGGCGTGCGGCTGTGCTCCTTGAGGAAGGCGTGCAGGTCGGCGGCGGCGTGGCCGGCGTCCAGGGCCCGGCGCACCGATCCGGGCGTGAACCGGTACACCGTCGCCCCACCCTTCGACTCCACGTCCGCGAGCACGGCCAGGGTGTCGCCCAGCGGGCGGCGCAGCGGGCCCGGGGCCACCGCCGTCAGGTCGGCCTGCAGCAGCACGTGGTCCACCGGCTCCGGCAGCAGCGGCGCCAGCGACGGCGCCGGGTCACGGTGCTCCAACAGGGCCCGGCCGGGCCCGGACAGGGCGCCCCGGCCGGTCACGCCGAGGACCTCGGCCTCGGTCAGCGTCCACCGCGCGAGCCGGGCCCGTAGATCGCTCGCCCCCCGTACGGGACGCTCCCAGGCGAGCCGCGCCGACAGTGTCTCCGGATCGGGCGCACCGCCCTCGGGCAGTTCACCGAGGAGTTCCAGCACCCGCCGGCGCACCTCGGGGGCGGCGGAGCGGTCGAGTTCGGGGCCGAGCGCCGACAGCGTGCGCCCCTTTTGGTCCTGCTCGCCGACCAGCGGGGCCGTGCGGGTGGCCGGCAGCCAGGCCGCCGCGAGGTGCGACCAGCGCTCGGCGGGCGGCAGTTCCACCCAGTCGTCGAAGGCCGGGGTGGGCGCGTACCGCTCGTCCGCCTCCCCGTCACTGGCCAGCAGCCCCGCCGCGTAGGCCAGTTCGACCCAGAAGGCCGCCTGCGACTCGGTCGTGTCCAGCAGGGCCGCGGTCCGCTTCAGGTCCCGTACGGAGAGCCCGCCCGCCCGCAGCACCGGCGGACCGGCGTGCTCCCAGGACTTCACCAGCTCCTCGACGGTGGCCAGCGCGGCCAGCGCCTGCCCGGCCGCGTTCGCGTCCACAAGCTGTGGACGGTGCTCGCGGGCCGCGGGCACCGGCGGCGCCACCGGCGCGGTGTCCCGGTGCGCGAGCCCGCCGCGCAGGTGCAGCGCCACCTCGCGGGGCAGCACCACGGTCCGGGCCGTCGCGGGCAGCAACAGCCCCCGGTCGCGCAGCCAGCGCACCGGCGGCGTCGGATTCGGGGTGACCTCCCCGTACGGCGGCCCCCACACGAGCCGCCCCAGCACCTGGTGGGCCTCCGCCGGAGCCTCGTCCAGCAGCGCCGACATCCGCTCCGGGTCGGTGAACAGCCCGGTCAGCGCCGTCACGGCGGACACCGGGTCATGGGTGGCGGGCAGCCCGACGGCCGACACGATCTCCTGCACCCGGGTCGGCGACATCCCGGCGGTGGCCTCCGCGACGGTCGGACCCAGCCCGGTGGGGGACGGGCGGGAGGCGGAGGGGGCGAGCAGCTCGCGCGCCGTGCGGACCAGCCGCAGCCGGTCCTCGTCGCCCCACACCAGGGCCTGGTCGCGCAGGGTGGCCACGGCGTCGGGGAGCGCGGCGCGGGCCCGTTCGTCCTCGCCGCCCGTCAGCAGCCCCTCCAGCACCGCGTACGGGCACGGGTCCGGGCCGACCGCGAGCGCCTCGGCGGTCTGCAGGGTGAACCGGTCCAGCCGGTCCAGGGCGCGCACCACCGAGGCCCGGGTCCCCGCCCGGGTGGCCAACTGCGTCACATCGCCGGGCACCGGGCCGAGCAGGTCCGGGCGGGCGCGCAACAGGGCTGCGAGCGCCGCGTCGTCACGGGCGCGCAGCGCCTCGGCGAGTGAGCGCGGGGAGCTTCCCGCCGGGCTCCCGCCGGCGGATCCCGCCGCAGTGCTTGCCTCGGGCACAGTCGCCTCCTGGTCGCGTCGGCCGGTCAGTCGGCCGGTCCCCATCCGGTCAACGGTATCCGCTGCGCCCGCAGCAGCTCCACGGGCGCACGCGCTACCTTCGGGACAAGGGGTAAGGGAGGAGCCTGGGCGTGGGGATCGAAAGCGACCATCTGGTCTACGAATATCTGAGCCGCGTCGGGGACTTGGCGCAACAGCGGCAGCTGTCCTCCGGCGACCGGATGAGGCTGGTGTCGGGGCTGCGGGACGAGATCGACCGTCGGCGCGCCAAGTACGACCCGGACACCCCGGCCGCGGTACGCCGCATCCTGGAGCGGATCGGCACGCCCGAAGAGGTCCTGGACACCCTCGGAACCCTGGGTGCTCCCGGTTCCGCCGGCTCCCGACAGGGCGCGGCCCCCGCCGCCGCGGCCCCCGTCGAGCCCGACCTGTCGGTCCCCGTCCAGCGGGGCCCGGGCCGCCTGCGCGGCCGGAACGCGCCCCCGGCGCCCACGGCGGAACCGGAGAACGTGCCGCCGCACCTGGCCGGGATGGACGAGCTCGGCCCCTCCGGCGGGGCCGAGCCCGACTGGTGGCGGATGAGCCCGGGGGCGCGCGGCGGCCCGCAGGTCGAGGGCTTCGCGGGCGGCATCGAGATCCCGGACCTGTTCAAGGAAGGCCCGGAGGAGGGGGCGGCGGAGGCCGGCAAGGGCGGGTCGGCTGCGCCCGCACCGGACGAGAAGGGCGCGCGGAGCCTCGTACGGTTCCTGCGCGAGCGGCGGCGCGCGAAGAAGGAGGCGGCGGCCGCCGCTCCCGGGGCGGAGGCCGCCGTGGCCGCGGCGGGCCGGCCGCGGCCGAACGCCTTCCTGCTGCTGGCCGCGGCCGTGCTCGTGGTCGGCGTGGTCACCGGCTACTGGCTGCTCCTCGTGGTGGGCTGGCTCCTTCCGTACGCCTCGCGCGTGCTGGGGCCCGCCGAACGCAAATGGGCGGTCTTCGGCCCGCCCGGTGCCGTGCTCGCCGGGGCGGTGCTGTGGGTGTGGGGCCGGATGAACGGCAAGTGGGGCGAGACCCTGGCCGACGACCAGCTGAGCGGGGCGCTGCACGGGATGTGGCCGTGGGTGCTGCGGGGCGCCGCGCTGGCGTCCGCGCTGTACCTGGTGTGGCGGGCACGGCGGCGGTAGCGGCCAGGGCGCCGGGTCCGGTCAGCCGCCCACGACCGTGCGCTGCATCTCCTCCAGCGGGTCGCGGTCGGCCGCCTCGACCAGGTCGAGGAAGGCGGAGGACTTGGCGACGTCGAGGAGCTGTTGGGCGGTGACGGGCGCCGAGGTGTTCGACGCGTCGTGCGGGCCGACGCTCAGCGAGACGTCGCTGGCTCCGTAACGGAACCGGACCCGGGACTCGGTGACGTTGCCGTTGTTGATCGGCGAGACGGCCGCATCGGCCTGGATGCCGCCGGGCAGGGTGGCCTTCGAGCAGACCGTGCCCTTGATCTCGCGGCAGGTCTGGGGCTCCATGCTCGGGTCGGACGGCCGCACCGAGAAGATGATGTGGAAGGTCTTGCCGTCCTTGCTGCCCTGGTACTGCCGCACGCCCAGGTCGATCCGCTGCACGGTGCCGACCGACGGCGGCAGCAGCTGCTGGAGCACCCCGACGGCCCGGTTCTGGAAGTTCTCCTGCCGGGCCCGTTCGGCGGGCGGCAGGTCGGCCATCGACGATTCGCCCGGACTGGGTTCGAGGTGGATCGGCGGCGGTGGTGCGGAGCTCGTGGGCGGCGCGGCCACGTCGATCACCCCGGTGCTGCCGGTCGGCCCCTCGTCGTCGCCGCCCGGCAGGACGAAGGCGCCGGCCAGGCCGAGTCCGGCCACGGCCAGGACCGCGCCGCCGATCGTCGCCCGGAAGCGCGCCCTGCGGCGCAGGCCCTGGGCGCGGGCCGGGCCCACCAGGTCCGCCGTGACGGGCAGTTCCGCGGTGACACGGTCCATCGCGTCCCGGACGAGCACGGCCGTGGTCCGGTCGTCGGTGGTGTGGTCCTCGTTGGTACCCATGGCGTCTCCTCAGCTCTCGGTGGCGTAGATGTGGGCCTCGCCGAGCCGCGCGCGCAGCTTCGTCAGGGCGCGTGAGCACTGGCTCTTGACGGTGCCCTCGCTGCAGCGCAGCAGCTCGGCGACGGTCTCGACGCTCAGGTCCTCCCAGTAGCGCAGGACGACCATGGCGCGGGCCCGCGGCGGGAGTTCGGCCAGCGCGGCGAGCAGGGTGACCCGCAGGTCGGCGTGCTCGGACGGAGCCGGCGGATCGGCGCGCCGGTGGGCCAACAGGTCCCGCAGGCGCCGTCGCCGCTCGGCGAGGAAGGTGCGGGTCAGCACGGTTCTCGCGTACGCGTCGGGATACTCGGTGGCGGACACCCGCCGCCAGTGCTGGAACAGCTTCGCGAGCGTCGTCTGCGTCAGATCGCGGGCGCCGTCGGCGTTCCCGCACAGCAGGTACGCGGTCCGGTACAGCTTGCGTTGACCGGCCCGGGCAAAGGCCTCGAAATCGTGCTCGGTGCCTGGTGGCATCCGCCCTCCCCTTCACACGGTGTCTCTCACCCCTGTCCTGAGCGCCGCCGCCGGGAAAAGGTTGAACACCGAGGTGAAGAATTTCGAAGGAGCCGCGCACCCGCCGCGCACCCGCCGAGAATCCGCCGAGAACCTGCCGGGAACCGGCCGAGCACCGGACGTTCTCCTGGGGGAGGCCCGCAGTCGGCCTCCCGTGCGGGCGCCTCGGCACAATGGAGGGTATGAACCTCACCGTCGGCTTCGACCTCGACATGACCCTCATCGACTCACGCCCGGGAATCAAGGCCGCCTACCAGGCCCTCTCCGCCGAGACGGGAACCTTCATCGATGCCGACGAGGCGGTCACCCGGCTGGGCCCGCCGCTGGAGGAGGAGCTCGCGCACTGGTTCCCGGAGGCCGATATCCCGGCCATGGCCGACCGCTACCGGGAGATCTACCCCACCTACGCCATCGGGCCGACCCCGGCGATGCCCGGCGCCCGTGAGGCCATCGAGGCCGTCCAGGCACTGGGCGGACGCGCGATCGTGGTCACGGCCAAGCACGAGCCCAACGCCCGCCTGCACCTGTCGCACCTCGGCATCGAGGCCGACGCGGTCGTCGGCTGGCTCTGGGCGGAGGCCAAGGCCGGTGCGCTGCGCGAGTACGGGGCGCAGGTCTACGTCGGCGACCACGTCGGCGACGTACGCGGCGCCCGCACGGCCGGCGCGCTGTCGGTGGTGGTGCCCACCGGGCCGTGCCCCGAGGAGGAACTGCGCGAGGCGGGCGCGGACGTGGTCCTGCCCGACCTCACCGCACTGCCGCAGTGGCTCGCCCAGTACGTGGCCGCGCAGCCGGTCTGAGAGCTTCCCGACTGCCAGGGGCGGCCCCTACGCCTGCGAGGCCCGGGCCGCCCGGCGCTGCGCCGCGGCCGAGCGGAGCACGCCCGCCGCGGAGATGGCGAAGCCGACGCCCATGAGCATGCACACCGCCCACGCGTACGACGGGAACGGGTCCATGTCGAGGAAGAGCGGCGCCATGGTCGCCAGCGTGGCCACGGCACCGGCGATGAACACGATGCCGCCGGCCTTGACGAGTCCGTCGCCGGGCCGCGCTTCGTCTGAATGAGGAGTAACAGTCACCTCACCAGGGTAGTTCCCTGGCCGAAGCAGCCGACCGTGAAGGACCGGGGAACGTCTTGTCACCCGGCCCCCGACCACTAGCCTTGAGGTGGCGGGTCACTCATGGCCCGCTGCGCTGTTGTCCGGAGCCGTTCACGGCCCTTCGGACCCCGACGAGCACAAGGACAGAGGACGGACGTGCCTACCGGCAAGGTCAAGTGGTTCAACAGTGAGAAGGGCTTCGGCTTTCTCTCCCGTGACGACGGCGGCGACGTCTTCGTCCACTCGTCGGTGCTCCCCGCCGGGGTGGACGCTCTCAAGCCCGGCCAGCGCGTCGAGTTCGGTGTCGTCGCGGGCCAGCGCGGTGACCAGGCACTTTCTGTGACGGTACTCGACCCGGCACCCTCCGTCGCGGCGGCGCAGCGGCGCAAGCCCGACGAGCTCGCCTCGATCGTGCAGGACCTCACCACCCTGCTGGAGAACATCACCCCGATGCTGGAGCGCGGCCGCTACCCCGACAAGGTGCACGGCACGAAGATCGCCGGACTGCTCCGCGCGGTGGCCGACCAGCTCGACGTCTGAGTCCCACCGGCACGCGTACGACCGCGCCCCGCCACTCGAAAGAGCGGCGGGGCGCGGACGTGCGTACGGGGCGATCAGCCCTGCGGGAAGTCCAGCGAGCCGGGCGCGATGGCCGGTACCAACCCCTCGGCCGCCGCCCGGGTGAGCAGCCCGCGCACCGCCGCGTAGCCGGAGTCACCGAGGCCGGCGGTGAACTCGTTGACGTAGAGACCGATGTGCTGGTCGGCGACGGCCGGGTCCAGCTCCTGGGCGTGCGCGCGGACGTACGGGCGGGAGGCCTCCGGGTCGTCCCAGGCCATCCGGACCGACGTACGGGCCGACTCGGCCAGCGCGCGCAGCCGCTCCGCGCCCAGCGAGCGCTTGGCGATGATCGCGCCGAGCGGGATCGGCAGACCGGTCGTCGACTCCCAGTGCTCACCCATGTCGGCCAGGCAGTGCAGCCCGTAGTCCTGATAGGTGAACCGGGCCTCGTGGATCACCAGTCCGGCGTCCACCCGGCCGTCGCGGACCGCCGGCATGATCTCGTGGAACGGCAGGACGACGACCTTGCCGACCCCCTCCGGCAGCACGTCCGCCGCCCACAGCCGGAACAACAGGTAGGCGGTGGAGCGTTCGCTCGGCACGGCCACCGTCCGCCCGGCCAGGTCGAGCCCCGGCTCGCGGGTCAGCACCAGCGGGCCGCAGCCGCGCCCCAACGCCCCGCCGCACGGCAGCAGCGCGTACTCCTCCAGCACCCACGGCAGCACCGCGTACGACACCTTCAGCACGTCCAGCTCACCGCGCTCGGCCATGCCGTTGGTGATGTCGATGTCCGCGAAGGTGACGTCGAGGGCGGGCGCGCCCGGCACCCGGCCGTGCGCCCACGCGTCGAAGACGAACGTGTCGTTCGGGCACGGCGAATAGGCGATCTTCAGCGCTTCACCGGTGGTCGTGCTCATGGCGTTCTCCCCAGTTCGCGAGTACGGGCCCCAGCACACGGAAGCCGTCGGCGAGCGCGGTGAGCGCGTCCCCGATCCGCCAGGCGGCACGGTCACGAGGGCCCACGGCATTGGACACGGCACGGATCTCCAGAACGGGCAGCCCGTGCGCGGCGGCCGCCTCCGCGACCCCGAAACCCTCCATGGCCTCGGCCCCGGCCATCGGATGCCGGGCGGCCAGCGAGGTGGCCCGGGCGGCGGTCCCGGTCACGGTGGAGACGGTCAGCACGGGCGCGAGCAGCGCCCCGGTCGCCTCGGCGGCGCGGGCCGCGAGCTCGGCGGGCGGCAGATGCACACTGTGCCCGAAGCCGAGTTCCGTGACGTCGAGGAACCCGTCGGGGGTCTCGGCCCCCAGATCGGCGGCGACGATCGCGTCCGCGACCACGAGGGAACCGAGTGGGGCGGCGGGCGCGAACCCGCCGCCGATGCCGGCGGAGACGACGAGTGAGTAGTCGGCGAGGGCCAGGGCCGTGGCGGTCCCGGCGGCGGCCGCCGCCGGACCGACGCCCCCGACGAGCACGTCGAAGGCGATGCCCGGAAGGTCCCGGCGGTTGATGAGGTAACCGCCGGGCAAGGTGCGTGGCTCAGGACCGAACGCGTCCGGATGAGGGGTCAGCCCGGTGGTGACGGAGTCTGCCTCCGCCGCCACCGCGGTCACGACGAGCGCGCGCACCGCTGCCGCCCGGTTACTTGAGCTTGAGGTTGAAGGACCAGACGGCGAGCGGCTTGCCGTCCTCGGCGATCTGCAGGAACGCCAGCTTCTTCGAGGAAGGGGCCTCGCCCTCGCCACCGGTCGCGAAGACGTCGGCGCCCGGGAAGCTGCGGTAGGTGTTCGAGGAGGGCTCGGTGATCGGCTGCCCGTCCAGGACCGCCGACCAGCGCTTGCCGTCCTCGACGATCTCCGGCTCGACCCCGAGACGCAGGGTGTCGCCCCGCGCGTACTCGACGGTCTTGGGGTTCTTGAGGTTGGTGAGGCACTCCTGGACCTGGTCAATGGAGAGCTCCTTGCCGTCGTTGTGGCAGGAGGCTTCGGCGGACACCGACGAGGTGCCGACCGTCACGGTCGCCAGCGGCGTCGGCTTCTCGCCGCAGGCGGAGAGGAGGAGGAGGCCGGCGGACACGGCTCCGAGGGCCGCGACGCTGCGGCGGGCCCTACCCGAGAAAAGCGGTGCGGTCATGAGCCGAAGGCTATCGGGCCCCTGGGCTGCGCCGCTGCATGGGGTACCGGTGGCCTGCGGCGCGGCGCGATTCGGCTCCGCCGGTTCGGCTGGTTCGGCCGGGTGCGGCGCCGCCGCGCGAGCGGTCCCGGGCTCCGCCCGGGCTTCCTGGGGCTCCGCCCCGGACCCCGCGCCTCAAACGCCGGCGAGGCTGTCTTTCAGCCCGGCCTCACGCCACGCGGGGGCGGGACGTGCCCGCGTGGTGGCGGGGCGCCGAGAGGACGCCACGCAACGCCATCGTCGTCCCCAGGGCCACGATCGCCGCGGCGACCGACATCCCCAGTACTCCGTTCAGCGGCAGCACGATGCCGATCGCACCACCCAACACCCACGCCACCTGGAGCAGCGTCTCCGAACGGGCGAACGCCGAGGTCCGCACCGACTCCGGCACGTCCCGCTGGATCATCGCGTCCAGCGACAACTTCGCCAGCGCTTGGCAGAAGCCCGCCGTCGCACCCAGCACGGCCATGAACAACCCGCTGAAGAACACCGCCGCGAGCACCGCCACCGCCAGCGCCAGACACAGCACCGCCGCGATGATCGCCTCCGGAGCCCGCGCCCGCAGCCACGCCCCCGCCGCCGTGCCGCAGGCGTTGCCCACACCCGCCGACACACCCACGATGCCCAGCGACACCGCCGCGCTCTGCCCCGCCAGCGGATGCTCGCGCAACAGGAACGCCAGGAAGAAGATCAGGAACCCGGACAGCGCACGCATCGAGGCGTTCGCCAGCAACCCGCACAACACCGACCTGCTGACCGTCCGCAGACCCGGCCGCTTCGAATGCGCCTCGTGCGTCGACAGCCGCGCCCGACGCTCCCCCTTGGCCTCGTCCACCTTGTGCGGCAGCGTGAACGCCGCGACCGTGCCCCACACGAAGACCAGACAGGCCCCGTACAGCGGCCACTGCGGCCCGATCAGATTCAGCGCGGCCCCCACCGGCGCCGCCACACCCGTGGCCAGCAGACCGGCCAACGTGACCCGCGAGTTCGCCTTGACGAGTGAGAATTTCGGCGGCAGCAGCCGAGGCACCACCGCACTGCGCACCACCCCGTACGACTTCGACGCCACCAGCACGCCCAACGCCGCCGGATACAGCTGAATGCCCCCCGTGGCCACCGCCCCCGACATCAGCAACGCCAGCAGCGCCCGCGCCAGCATCGCGGCCGCCATCGAAGCCCGGCGGCCGTGCGGCAACCGGTCCAGCAACGGGCCGATCACCGGCGCCAGCACCGTGAACGGAGCCATCGTGATGCCGAGGTACAGGGCCACCCGGCCCCGTGCCTCGTCCGTGGGAACGGAGAAGAACACCGTCGAGGCCAACGCCACCGTGATCAGCATGTCGCCGGCCCCGTTGATGGCGTGCAACTCGATCAGCTTGCCGAGGCCCGATTCACCGGCCCCGTGCGCGTGCGTGGCCCGCCGGATCCCGCGCGCCGGAAGGTGCAGCGCACGCCCGACAGCCCGGCCGGCCCGCCTGGCCGGTCCCGAGCCGTCGTCGGACGACCGTACGGGTGCCACACTCGACATAGTGCCCCACCCGGCCCTCCCGGGGCGCCTCCCGGCGCGTCGCGCACCCGGTGGCTTGTCCGCGAATCGGACCTTGCATGTGTGCCCGAGGCTTAAGAGGAGGTAGCGTGCGTAGCGCGCCACCGGCGGTTGCTCCTGGCCGCGCGCCTCTTCGTGATCCCGCAGAATGGGTCGCAGTGAGGTGCGCCCGGAGTCCGATCGGGTGCGGACGTCGACGCGGCCCTCTGGTCCGCTCCGCCCGTGCCACGTACGGACAGCACCGACGGGTCGTTGTGGACGACAGTACGGACGGCGCACACGTGAGACGGCGTAGGAGAGAACGAGACCAGTGAGTGCTGCGACGACGCGAAGCCGTACCCCGCGTACCCCCGACCGCCTGTGCGTCGAGGCGGTAGAGCTCGCCCGCGCGGCGGCCGAGGAGGCCGCCTTCCCCGGAGTGGTCGGCGCGCACGTCTCCGCCGTGGCGGAGGGCGACCGCGTCGTCACCCACTTCTTCGAGTCCAAGGAACCGGGCTACCGCGGCTGGCGCTGGGCCGTCACCGTGACCCGCGCCTCCCGCGCCAAGAACGTCACCCTCGACGAAACGGTGCTGCTCCCCGGCGACGACGCGCTGCTCGCCCCCGAGTGGGTGCCGTGGAGCGAACGACTGCGCCCCGGCGACATGGGCCCCGGCGACCTGCTGCCCACCGACGCCGAGGACCTGCGCCTGGAGCCGGGCTGGTCGGGCGAGGACACCCCGCCGCCGAACTCGGTGGTCTCCACCGAGATGGCCGAACTGGTCGAGGCCGAGGACGCCGACGTCACCGACCGCGCGGTGGTCCCCGTACGCGGCTCCATCACCTCGGTCGCCGAGGAACTGGGCATGCGCCGGGCGCGCGTGCTGTCCCGCTACGGGCTGCACACCGCCGCCGACCGCTGGGACGAGTCCTTCGGCGCCAAGACCCCGATGGCGCAGGCCGCGCCCGCCTCCTGCGTCTCCTGCGGCTTCCTGGTGGCCATCGGCGGCTCGCTGGGCCAGGCCTTCGGCGTCTGCGCGAACGAGTTCAGCCCGGCCGACGGCCGTCTGGTGTCGCTGTCCTACGGCTGCGGCGGCCACTCGGAGGCCGCGGTCATGCCGGCGCCGCTGCGACCGGCCCCGCCGGTGCTCGACTCGATGGCCTCGGACGAGTTCACCCTGCGACCGACCCCCGACAGCGGATCGGTCCCGGTCTCGGAATCCGACCTGCCGGCCGCGGACCTCGGCCACTCCTAGCCCGCTCGGCGTACCCTCGCCCCATGGGGGACACGGGTGCGGACACGGACATGGACATGGTGGGGATGACCGGCCGGGTGACCGGCACGGTCGGCCCCGGCCTGGTGGGCGAGGTCATCGTTCGGATCCGGGGCGGGGCGGAGCACTTCCTCGCCCATCCGGTCCACGGGACCGGCCGGATCCCCGTCGGGACGGTGGTGACGGTGGTCGAGTACCTGCCGCCGCGCACGGTGTACGTGATGGCCGCCTACGACAACTGACGCCCCGTCCCACCTGTACGTATCAGGATGGCGACAAGACGCGGTCCGCGTCTTCCGGCGCGGCCGCGGCAGGCGCAGACTCGGCCTCGTCGGTGCCGAACGGCACCGCGCTAAGGGGGCGTTGCCGATGGCTATCGGCGTCGTGGCGGGAATCGTTCTCGCCGCAATCGTGGCTCTGATCGGCCTGTTCAAGCTCATGTGGCGGGTGGCCGAACCGAACGAGGCACTCGTCATCTCCGGTTCCACGCACAAGACCGAGGGCCTCGGGCAGGGCATGGGCTTCCGGATCGTCACCGGGCGGGGCACGCTCGTCCTCCCGGGCGTGCAGGCGGTACGGAAACTGTCCCTGGACCTCAACGAGACCCAGCTGTCCGTGGACTGCGTCACCCACCAGGGCATCCCGCTGCGGGTGAAGGGCGTCGTCATCTTCAAGGTCGGCGACGACCTCGTGTCGATCGCCAACGCGGCCCGCCGCTTCCTGGACCAGCAGAAGATGATGCCCGAGCGCGTGCACATCGTCTTCGCGGGCCATCTGCGGTCCATCGTGGGCGGATTGACGGTCGAGGACATGATCCGCGACCGGGAGAAGCTGACGGGCCAGACCCGGATGGCCTGCGGTACCGAGATGGAGAAGCTCGGCCTGATCGTCGACTCGCTGCAGATCCACGAGATCGAGGACCCGACCGGCTACATCAAGAACCTGGCGATGCCGCACGCGGCGGCCGTGCAGCGGGACGCGCGGATCGCCCAGGCCGAGGCGAACCGGCTGGCCACGGAGGCCGAGCAGGCCGCCTTCGCCCGGATGGCCGAGGCGACGCGCGACAGCGAGATCCTGCAAGCCGGCTACCAGGCCGAACGGGACAAGGCGGCGGCGACGGCCCGGCAGGCGGGCCCGCTGTCGGAGGCGGCCGCCCGCCAGGAGGTCGTCGTCCAGGAGACCCGGGTCGCGGAGCTGGAGGCGCACCGGCGCGAGCAGCAGCTGCAGGCGGACGTACGCAAGCCCGCGGACGCGGCGGCGTACGAGACCCGCACCCGGGCCGAGGCCGAGCGCGACGCCCGGATCTCGGCGGCACAGGCTAAGGCCCGGGAGACCGAGCTCGCGGCGGCCGCCGAGGCGACGCGGGTGACGACGGCGGCGACCGCCGACGCGCAGGCCGTGGAGGCGCGGGGCATCGCGTCGGCGAAGGCGACGCGGGCGACGGGTGAGGCGGAGGCCGCGGCCACGCAGGCGCGGGGCCTCGCGGAGGCGGAGTCGGCGAAGGCCCGCGGTCTGGCCGAGGCGGAAGCGATCAAGGCGCGGGCCGCCGCGCTGGCGGAGAACCAGGAGGCGGTCGTCGCACAGCAGCTGGCCGAGAACTGGCCGGCGATCGTGGAGGCGGGCGCGGGGGCCTTCGGCAACGTGGAGCACATGGTCCTGCTGAACGGGGCCGAGGGCATGTCGGAGATGTTCGCCAAGGCGCTGACGATGGGCGGCACGGGTCTGGGCGTGGCCCGCCAACTCCTGGCCTCGATGGGCCAGGCCCCCGCCCCGGGAACCCCGTCCCCGACCACCCCACCGGTGAACGGCCGCATCCCGATCCACGAGGAGTAACCGTCAGCCTTTCAGCCCCTCGGGCCGCCCATTCAGCCCCTCCGGCGTTTGAGGAGCGGGGTCCGGGGCGGAGCCCCGGCAGCGGCGCGGGCGCCGAACCGTCGTGTTCCGGCGCGGCGCCGTCGCCGGGGGCGCTGCCCCCGGACCCCCGCGCCTCAAACGCCGGCGAGGCTGGTCAATGCGGCGAGGCCGGATGGGGGAGGTCGGGTCAGTTGCCGCCGCGGCGGCGGAGGAGGCGTTTGGCGCCCAGGACCAGGATCAGGCCGCCCGCCAGGACAAGGGCTCCCTTGCCGAAGCCGACCGTCGGTTCCGTCATCGAGGACGCGCCCGGCGGCGAGCCCGGCTGCGGTGAGGCCGACGGACCGGTGGCGGCGGCGACCGGGATCGCGATGACCCGACTGCCCTCGCCCTCCGCGCCGAACATCAGCGTGGCGCCGTCCGGCGTGTACGTCACCGACTCCGCCTGCCCCTGCCACGGCGCGTCCACCCGCTCGCCCTCACCCACCGGCAGGCCGTCCTTCCACGGGTAGGTGCGGGCCGTGAAGTAGCCCCGTAGCGTCAGCCGGGTGCCGTCGGGGGAGAACGCCCCGTCCGTCACCCACGGCACGTCGGCGACCCGCCGGAACACGTTCGTGCCGCCCGTGGACAGCTCCGCCGGGCCCTCGTACAGGCCGCCCTTGTTCTCGTCCTTGCTCGCGATGTACACCCGGCCCGTCACCGGATGGACCATCAGGGACTCCGCGTTGCGCGCGCCGTCCGCGTACTTCACCGTGAACTGCGTGGCCTCGACCGTGACATCACCCAGTTGCTTCGGCTCCGGGAAGCGGTAGATCCACACGTGGTCCCAGGTGCCGCCCCGGTTGTCGCCGATGTCTCCCACGTAGAGCTGCCCGTCCGGGCCCAGCGAGATCGCCTCGACGTCGCGCGGCTTCCCGATCCCCTTCAGCGTCACACGGGCCACCGTGCGGCCCGAGGCCGAGTCCACCGCGTAGATGAACGGGCCGTCGTCGCTGTCGTTGTGCGTCCAGTACACGCCCGGGTGGATCCGGCTGGCGGCCAGGCCGCTGGACTCCTTGATCCGCGGGTCGGAGATGGTGAAGGAGGACCCGGTGGGGGTCTCCGCCGCGAGAGCCGGGCCGCCCGTCAGCACGGCGAGGGCGGCGGCGACGGCGGTGGCGGTGGTGACGGCGGCGGAGGCGGCGGCGGACGGCGAGGGCAGGCGCATGTCCCCAGCCTGCCAGTACGTGCCGCGTGTCCGGCGTCACAGGGGTTTCTGTCGCGCGATCCGCGATGATGACCGGATGCGTTTCATGTTCGTCGGTGACTCCATGACCATCGGACGCGCCGGCGACTACACCTGGCGCTACCGGATGTGGCAGCACCTCAGCTCGACCTTCGGCGGCCCCTACCGGATCGTCGGTCCGCGCTGCGAGCTGTACGACACCGTCGCCGATACGCCCACCAGCCACGCGTACGCCGACCCGGCCTTCCCGGAGCGCGCCCGCCGCCACCTGGCCGGCTGGGGCGAGGGCTGGCAGCACATGGCCCCCCTCATAGGCCCCGCCATCGCCGACACCGGCGCCGATGTGCTCCTGGTGTCCCTCGGGCTGATCGACCTCGGCTTCTACACCGACGCCGAGCAGACCGCCGCCAACGCCCGCCGGTTCGTCGCCGAGGCCCGCACGGCCCGGCCCGCCGTCCGCATGGTCCTGCTGCCGGTCATCCCCAACAGCCGCGCCGAGGAGGACGCCCCCTTCGCGGCCGAGGTGGCCCGCTTCAACGAGCTCCTCGCGAAGGCGGTCGCGGACCTGACGACCGACGCCTCGCCGATCCTGCTGGCCGCGCGCCCGGACGCGTACGACATCCACCGCGACACCTACGACGGCACTCACCCGAACGCCTCGGGCGAGCACCGGCTGGCGGGTGAGTTCGCGGCCGTCCTGCACCAGGCGTGGGGGATCGGCGGCCCCTACCGGCCCGCGCAGGGGCTGTAACGGCGGTCGTCGCCCAAAACGAAGGGACGACGACCACCGCGCGGGCCCTTATCCGATCACCAGGCGAAGGCCTCCGGAGACGGCCCCGGCCCGGGGAAGATCTCGTCCAGCCCGGCCAGCACCTCCTCGCTCAGCTCCAGCTCCAACGCTCGCAAGGCGCTCTCCAACTGCTCGGCGGTGCGCGGGCCGACGATGGGTCCGGTCACGCCCGGCCGGGTGAGCAGCCAGGCCAGGGCGGTCTCGCCCGGCTCCAGCCCGTGCTTGTCCAGCAGGTCCTCGTACGCCTGCACCTGCGCCCGCACCGTGCTGTTGGCCAGTGCGTCCGCCGACCGGCCGGAGGCGCGGCGGCCGCCCTCGACCTCCTTCTTGATGACCCCGCCCAGCAGGCCCCCGTGCAGCGGGGACCAGGGGATGACGCCGAGGCCGTACTCCTGGGCCGCTGGGATGACCTCCATCTCTGCGCGTCGCTCGGCGAGGTTGTAGAGGCACTGCTCGCTGACCAGACCGACCATGCCGCGTCGGGCGGCCGTCTCGTTGGCCTGGGCGATTTTGTAGCCGGGGAAGTTGGAGGAGCCCGCGTAGAGGATCTTGCCCTGCTGGATGAGCACGTCGACGGCCTGCCAGATCTCCTCGAAGGGGGTTCGGCGGTCGACGTGGTGGAACTGGTACAGGTCGATGTGGTCGGTCTGGAGTCGCTTGAGGCTTGCCTCGACGGCCCGGCGGATGTTCAGTGCCGACAGCCGGTCCTCGTTGGGCCAGGTGTCTCCCTCGCGGGACATGGATCCGTAGACCTTGGTGGCGAGAACCGTCTTCTCCCGCCGGCCGCCACCTCGGGCGAACCAGGTGCCGATGATCTCCTCGGTGCGGCCCTTGTTCTCACCCCACCCATACACATTGGCCGTGTCTACGAAGTTCAGACCCGAGCCGAGCGCGGCATCCAGGATGCTGTGGCTGGTGGGTTCGTCTGTCTGAGGACCGAAGTTCATCGTGCCGAGAACGAGTCGGCTGACCTTGAGTCCCGTGCGTCCGAGCTGCGTGTACTTCATGAGCCCCAAGCCAACTGCTTCGAGTCCACTCCAAGCAAGAGCGCCCCGCGAACCCGCTGGTTTCTGCGTCAACACGCATGGTCGCGTTGACGTATGGAGGCCTGACCACCCCTGCGTACGGTCTGGTGGTGGTCAGCTTTCGCTGTGCACCGCCGCCAAGTCGCGGACTCGGCGCTTGAAGTCCATCGGGATCAGGATCTGTACACGGCCTTTCCCCTCCTGCCACATGCCGTCATGATCCTCCGGGGACATGGCTGCCATGGTGTTCATGGGCGGGAGATTCTCGGCGTGGATGACCGCCTTGATGCCGGCGGCCCGGAGTTCCTTGCCCTTCTCGTGCTGGGTCGACAGCTTCGCCCAGCGTTCCCGGTAGGTCTCGCCTGTCGGGATCTCTTCCCAGGTGTCGGGGCGGGTGGGCTGGGCCATGATTTGCTCGCGTCGTGCGTCCAGCCGTTTGTACGTATCTCGGTACTCCTGCTTGCCCAGTTCGCTGGAGTACAGGCCGGCCTCACGGTCCTCCCGGAGCTCTGCCAGAGCGCGGTTCGCCTCCGCGATGTCCCGTGTGAAGTCGATGCCCGGGCGGAAGACCTTACGCACGATCTCGACATCGCCGGCCGCGCGCAGGAACACCTCCTCGACGGCTCCCTCCAGCACATGAGCTGCGATGCCCTTGCTGCCCGTAGGGCAGGGCTTGTGCGTGGTTCGTGAGGCGCAGCGGTAGTAGGGCCAGTTCCGCCCTGGGCCGAGGTACGCCGGCTCTCCGCAGGTGCAGAAGGCGACTCTGAGCATCGGGGAGCCGCCCTTCCGGTTGCCGTTGCGTTTGCTGGTGTTCTCGTCCAGCTGCTTGTTCGCCAGCTCCCACTCCTCTTGAGTGATCAGCGGCTCCGCACGCTGGAGGGGGCGCCCGTCCGAGCCACGGACGACGCGGGGTCGCCTCGTCTTCCGGCCTTCGACGACAACTTCCTCCGTCACCTCCATCTGGCCGAGGACGTTCGGGGAACGCACCACCTTGGCTGTGTTCGCGGCGGTCCACCGGCCGCCCTTCGGGGGCTTGCCATTCCTGATCAGCTGAGCGTCAAGCGATGTCGGAGTCCTGGTCGGATCCTCGTTGAGCCACTGGGCGATGCTGTTCGCCGACTCGCCCACGATGAGCCGGCGGACGATTTCGCGCAGCGTCCCGGCGGTGTCCGTGCCGTAGTCGTCCGGGACCAGCTGCCAGCCGTCACCTGTGTCCTGCTTCTCCGCCCGGTAGCCGTACGGGATCCGACCACCGCGCCAGCGTCCCTCCTGAACCAGATGGTTGAACGAGGATTTCGCCCGGGCCTTGATGGCTTCGAGCTCTCCTTCCGCGAAGGATGCGATCAGGCTGAACAGCAGCTTGCCCATCTGCGTGTTCAGATTGACCCCGTCCTCGACGGTGGCGACCTCCTTGCCGTGCTTCTCGCACCAATCCACAAGTGTGTGCACGTGGAGTACACGCCGTGAGAGGCGGTCGAGCTTCAGCGCGCAGATGATGTCGTACTCGTCGGCCCGGGACTCTGCCAGCGCGATCCGGTGCTCGACCGAGCTGACCTCCTTGCCGATGGTGGACGGCAGCCATTTGCTGAACTCCAGACGCTTCCACGGCTCGACACCGCCGGATACGTCGAGGTCCTCGACCCATCCGACAACGACGTGCCCTTCCCGGTCGGCCCATCGTTGAACCGATCGGCGCTGGCGCTCCGGTGATGTGGTCTCGTCCGACACCTTCGACAGGCGGACCACTCCCAGCACTCGTGCCACTTGCTCTCCCCACCCCCTGTGATGCCTGGGGATCGACGCTAGGGCCTTTGGGGACGGCGTGGCGTCACATTGGATTGTTCGGTGAATCCAATGTGTACGGGTGAGGCGAGAACAAGGGCTGCACCGAGGAGATCATCGGCACCTGATTCGGCCAGGGCGGCCGGCGCGCCTCCGGCCGGTCGGCGGACGCGCTCGCGAACACCGCCGTACGGGCGCAGGTGCAGGCGTACGAGGACCTGCTGGACAAGCACGGCCTGGAGCCGGGCGAGGTCGGGCTGGCCTGGCTGCTGACGCGTCCCGGGGTCACCGGGCCGATCGTCGGGCCGCGTACGCAGGAGCAGCTCGACTCGGCGCTGCGCGCGGCGGAGCTGGAGCTCTCGCAGGAGGTCCTGGCGGGCCTGGACGAGATCTTCCCGGGTCCGGGGGCGTCGCCGGAGGCCTTCGCCTGGTAGGAGCCCGCCCAGGGGCTACTGGCCGACGGCAGCCGCCACGGCCACGACGAAGAACATCAGCACGAGCACACCGGCCATCACACGGTTTCTGGTCTTGGGATCCACCCGTCGAGCGTAACGCGGGCCGCCGGCTCTCCCGCACGCCCCCCGGCTCAGGCCGGGGGGCGTGCGGGTTTCAGCCGCCGAGCGGCCAGGCGCCGACGGTCTCGTAGCGGGGCTGCTCGCCCGGCACCCCGCTGACGGGGAGGTTGCTGCGGACCAGGCTGAGCGTGTCGACCTGCCAGGGCGTGCCCTCGAAGCCCGCGAGGGCGTCCAGGTAGGGGCGCAGCGGGGTGGTGGCGTCGCGGCTGCGGGCCAGGGTGAGGTGCGGGTTGTAGCGGCGGTGCTGTTCCATCGGTACGCCGGCCCGCCGGGCGGCGGCGTCGGTCCGTTCGGCGAGCATCCGTAGGGCTGCGAGCTCCCCGGCGGCGCCGGCCCACAGGGCGCGCTCCCCGAAGTGGCCGGAGCCGTGCAGCCGCAGGGTGAAGGGGTCCGTGCGGTGGGCGGCCCGCTCCAGGCGGGTGTGCAGTTCCGGGAGCACCTCGTCCCGTACCTCGCCCATGAAGGCGAGGGTGAAGTGCCAGCCCGCTCGCGCGGTCCACGTGAGGTGGTCGTCGTGCAGGGGGTCGACGGCCCGGGCCAGCTCGGCGACGGCCGCGTCCGGCGGGAGGACGGCTGCGAACAGTCTCATGCCGGCGAGCGTAGTCGTGCGCGGTGCCGTTGTCGGGGGCTCCGCCCCCGAACCCCCGCGCCTCGAACGCCGGCGAGGCTGGATTCCGCCGGCGCCGGCCTGCGACGCGGAGCGCAATTTCAGCCTCGCCGGCGTGTGAGGCGCGGGTCCGGGCGGGGTTCGGCGGGGTCTGGGGCGGAGCCCCCGGGTCAGGCCACCTTCACCAGTTCGCGGCGGGGCGGGAGGGCCGGGACGAACGTCACGCCGCGGCGGCTCAGGTGGACGCGGAGGTTGCCGACGCGGGCCAGGACCACGGCGATCGCGAGGGAGGCGGCCAGGGAGATCGCGCCGCCCGCGGCCATGCCGATCCGGGCGCCGTAGGTGTCCGTGATCCAGCCCAGCAGCGGGGCGCCCAGCGGGGTGCCGCCGGTGAACACCATCATGAACAGGGCCATGACCCGGCCGCGCATCTCGGGGTCGGTGGCCATCTGCACGCTGGAGTTGGCCGTGACGTTGACCGTCAGGCCGAAGATCCCGATGGGTACCAGCAGGGCGGCGAAGAGCCAGAAGCCGGGTGCGAAGGCGGTCACCAGGAGCAGGGCCGAGAACAGCACGGCCGCGGCCACCAGGACCCGCAGGCGGGACTGTCCGCGCCGGGCCGCGAGCAGGGCGCCGGCCAGGGAGCCGGCCGCGATCAGGGTGTTGAAGAGTCCGTAGGTGCCCGCGTCCCCGTGGAAGACGTCGCTGACGTACGCCGAGAGCCAGATCGGGAAGTTGAAGCCGAAGGTGCCGATGAAGCCGACGAGCGCGATCGGCCAGATCAGCTCGGGGCGGCCGGCGACGTAGCGCAGGCCTTCGCGCAGCTGTCCCTTGGCGCGGGGCCGCGGCTCGACGGGGTGCAGTTCGTGCGTCCGCATCAGCAGGAGGCCGGCGAGGGGTGCGGCGAAGGACAGTCCGTTCAGCAGGAAGGCCCAGCCGGAGCCGACGGCGGTGATCAGCACGCCGGCGATCGCCGGGCCGACCAGTCGCGCGGACTGGAAGTTGGCCGAGTTCAGGCTGACGGCGTTGGCCACCTGGTCCTTGCCGACCATCTCGGAGACGAAGGTCTGGCGGGCCGGGTTGTCGACGACGGTGACCAGGCCGATGGCGAAGGCGGCGACGTAGACGTGCCACACCTGGACGTGTCCGGCCAGGGTGAGGACGGCGAGGGCGATGCCGGTCAGGCCCATCGCGCTCTGGGTGGCGAGGAGCAGTGGCCGCTTCGGCAGCCGGTCGGCGAGTACGCCGCCGTAGAGGCCGAACATCAGCATCGGCAGGAACTGCAGGGCGATGGTGATGCCGACGGCGGAGGCGGAGCCGGTCAGCGAGAGGACCAGCCAGTCCTGGGCGATGCGCTGCATCCAGGTGCCCGTGTTGGACACCACCTGGCCGGTGGCGAAGAGCCGGTAGTTGCGGATCTTCAGCGAGCTGAACATGGAGCCCTTGCTCGCGGGTGCTGCGACGGGCGCGGCGGTAGTGGGGGTGGATATGTGGCCGGGTGCGGAATCTGCTCCGGTTCCCGTACTCAAAAGCGTTCGCCTCCTGGCGTCGTTCCTTACAGGTGCGCGAGCTTCTCCAGGACGGGGGCGGCCGCGCGGAGCTTGGCCCATTCGTCCTCGGTCAGCTCGGCCGCGAGCCCGGCCAGGAAGGCGTTGCGCTTGCGGCGGCTCTCTTCGAGCATCGCTTCGGCCTCCTCCGTCTGGCGGACCACCTTCTGGCGGCGGTCGTCGGGGTGCGGTTCCAGCGTGACCAGTCCCTTGGCTTCCAGCAACGCGACGATGCGCGTCATCGACGGCGGCTGGACGTGCTCCCGCCGCGCGAGCTCGCCGGGTGTGGCCTGGCCGCAGCGGGCGAGGGTGCCGAGGACCGACATCTCGGTCGGGCTCAGCGACTCGTCGACGCGCTGGTGCTTCAGGCGCCGCCCCAGCCGCATGACGGCGGAGCGGAGGTCGTTCACGGCGGCTGCGTCGTCGCCATGGGAAAGGTCATGCATGTATTTAGAGTAACTCATTACTCTCCCTAAGGAACACCACTTTTCCGGCTCACACCTGGGGTCACTCATACGGGTGAGTCGGCGGCTGAAAGTGACACGCGTACGCACCCTGTGCCCCGACTCTTTCGCCATGGGGACACATGTGCTGAGCATGCGCATAGACGGGGAGCTGCTCGACAGGCTCCGGATCCATGCCGCCAAACGCGGAATGAGCGTCCAGGACTATGTGGTCCGGACGCTCATTCGCGATGACTTCGACGAGCGCTTCAAGGCGGCCGTCGACGAGACAGAGAAGTTCTACGGGCTGACGTGAGCTACTGCGCGAGGCCGAGGGCGGGCATCGCGTAGTAGAAGACGAACACCGCCGACACCACGTACATGGCCACCGGGACCCCGCGTCCCCGGCCGGTCGCCAGGCGCAGCGCGCAGAAGCTGATGAAGCCGATGCCGATGCCGTTGGTGATCGAGTAGGTGAAGGGCATCATCACCATGGCCAGGAAGGCCGGGACGGCGATGGTGTAGTCGCTCCAGTCGATGTCCTTGACCGAGCCCGCCAGGATCATGAAGCCGACCGCCACGAGGGCGGGCGTGGCCGCCTGGGACGGGACCATGGTGGCGAGCGGGGTGAGGAACAGCGCCACGGCGAAGAGGCCGCCCGTCACGATGTTCGCCAGACCCGTACGGGCACCCTCGCCGACACCGGCCGTGGACTCCACGAAGCAGGTGGTCGCGGAGGAGGAGGTGGCGCCGCCCGAGGCGACCGCCAGACCGTCGACCAGCAGGACCCGGTTGATCCCGGGGAACTCGCCGGTCTTCTTGTCGATCAGCTTCGCCTCGTCGCCGACGCCGAGGATCGTGCCCATGGCGTCGAAGAAGCAGGACAGCAACACGGTGAACACGAAGAGGATGCCGGTGAGCATCCCGACCTTCTCGAAGCCGCCGAACAGGCTGACCTGGCCCACGAGCCCGAAATCGGGCGCGGCCACCGGGTTGCCGGGCCACTGGGGCACGGTGAGGCCCCAGCCCGAGTCGGGCACCTTCGCGATCAGCTGGACCACGACGGCGACCAGGGTCATCGCCACGATGGAGATCAGGATCGCGCCCGGAACCTTGCGGATCAGCAGGGCGAACGTGAACAGCACGCCGATCGCGAAGATCAGGACCGGCCAGCCGTCCAGGTGACCGGTGCCGCCGAGCTGGAGCGGGACCGTGGTGTGCGCGGCGTCCGGGATCCGGGAGACGAAGCCCGCGTCGACCAGGCCGATCAGCATGATGAACAGGCCGATACCGATGGCGATGCCCTTGCGCAGGCCCACCGGGACGGCGCTCATCACCCGTTCGCGCAGGCCGGTGGCGACGAGCAGCATCACCACGAAACCGGCCAGGACCACCATGCCCATGGCGTCGGGCCAGCTCATGCGCGGGGCGAGCTGGAGCGCGACCACCGTGTTCACGCCCAGGCCGGCGGCGAGGGCGATCGGGACGTTGCCGATCACACCCATGAGGAGAGTGGTGAAGGCGGCCGTCAGGACGGTGGCCGTCACCAGCTGGCCGGAGTCGAGCTGATGCCCGTACATGTCCTTCGCGCTGCCCAGGATGATCGGGTTCAGCACGATGATGTACGCCATGGCGAAGAAGGTCGCGAGGCCGCCGCGGACCTCGCGGGCGACGGTCGAACCGCGCTCGGAGATCTTGAAGTAGCGGTCCAGCGAGCCGGAGGGTTCCTGGGCGGAAGGCTCCGGGGAGGTGGCTTCGGGGGCGGGGGCCGGGGTACTCATACGGTCCTCATTGGGTGGTTCATACGAAGAAAATGGGCCGCGCCCAAACCGTTTCAGTATGAACACATGAACGAAAGGGCGTCCATCTCCGCGCGTAGATGGCGTTTCGCGACGCCTAGACTTGCCGCATGGCGAAATGGACTGCGAAGCACGAGGCGCCCGAGCCCCTGGAGGGCCCGGTCGTCGCCACCGTCACAGGTGGCACGATCCTGTGGTTCGCCCTCTTCCTGGTCCAGCTGCCCTTCTACGGGTGGTTTGCCGACCGTGGCCAACTGTGGTGGGTCTGGACCTGCGCGGCCGGCGGCTTCCTCGGCCTCATCGGCATCTGGTACGTCCGCGGCCGCGACGCGGCCCTTGCGCGTCACGCCGAGGCTGCTGCGCAGGCCGAGCGGGACGGGCAGGACGGGCAGACCGGGCAGCCGGGCTCGGGACCGCAGCCCTAGCGGCGGCTCCCTGCGGGGACATCCCGGAGTGTCCCCACCCCGCGGGAGGACCCGCGGCGCTACCAGGGGACGATTCGGGTCATCCTGAGGTCGGATCTTCGGACTTCTCGGCGGGTGAAGCGCAAGAAGCCCGCTTAACGTCGAAGGCATGACGCAGCGGGCTGGAACCGAATCCGACGGGCCGGAGCCGGGTGGCGGCACGGCCGCCCCCGCCATCGACGCGGGAGCGGAGCTGGACCCCGTACACCCGATGCGGCCGCCCGCGCCCCGCTTCAAGCCGGGCGGGCTGAGCACCGCCGAGGTCGCCGAGCGGGTCGCGCGGGGCGAGGTCAACGACGTTCCCGTGCGCAGCAGCCGTTCCACCGCCGACATCGTCCGCGCCAACGTCTTCACCCGCTTCAACGCGATCATCGGCGTCCTCTGGGTGATCATGCTCGTGGTCGCACCGATCCAGGACAGCCTCTTCGGCTTCGTGATCGTCGCCAACACCGGCATCGGCATCATCCAGGAACTGCGGGCCAAGAAGACCCTCGACAGCCTCGCCGTCATCGGCGAGGTCAAACCCAGCGTGCGCCGCGACGGCCGGACCGCCGAGATCTCCACCTCCGAGATCGTCCTCGGCGACGTCATCGAGCTCGGCCCCGGCGACAAGGTCGTCGTCGACGGATCCGTCGGCGAGGCCGACGGCCTGGAGATCGACGAATCCCTGCTCACCGGCGAGGCCGACCCCGTCCTGAAGAAGCCCGGGGACCCGGTCATGTCCGGGTCCTTCGTCGTCGCCGGCGGCGGCGCGTTCACCGCCACCAAGGTCGGCCGCGAGGCCTACGCCGCCCAGTTGGCCGAAGAGGCCTCCCGCTTCACGCTCGTCCACTCCGAGCTGCGCTCCGGCATCTCCACCATCCTCAAGTACGTCACCTGGATGATGATCCCGACCTCGATCGGTCTGATCATCAGCCAGCTCCTCGTCAAGGACAACAACCTCAAGGACTCCATCGCCCGGACCGTCGGCGGCATCGTCCCGATGATCCCCGAGGGGCTCGTCCTGCTCACCTCCGTGGCCTTCGCGATCGGCGTCATCCGCCTCGGCCGCAAGCAGTGTTTGGTCCAGGAACTGCCCGCCATCGAAGGCCTCGCCCGCGTCGACGTGGTCTGCCTCGACAAGACCGGCACCCTCACCGAGGGCGGCATGGACGTCACCGAGCTCCGCCCGCTCGGCGGCGCGGACCCGGCCTACGTGAAGAAGGTGCTCGGCGCCCTCGGCGAGTCCGACCCCCGCCCCAACGCCAGCCTCCAGGCGATCATCGACGCCTACCCCGACATGGCGGAGTGGCGCTGCACCGAGTCCCTGCCCTTCTCCTCCGCCCGCAAGTACAGCGGCGCCAGCTTCAGCGAGGGCGACGGGGAGAACAACACCTGGCTGCTCGGCGCCCCCGACGTCCTGCTCCCCGCCGGGGACCCGGCCCTCGACGAGATCAACGACCTCAACGAGCAGGGACTACGCGTCCTGCTGCTGGCCCGTTCCGCCCGCGAACTCGACGACGCGGCCGTCGCCACCGGGGTCCGGCCGACCGCCCTGGTCGTCCTGGAACAGCGGCTGCGCCCCGACGCCGCCGACACGCTGCGCTACTTCGAGGACCAGAACGTCAAGGCGAAGGTCATCTCCGGCGACAACGCGATCTCCGTCGGCGCGGTCGCCGGCAAGCTGGGTCTGCCGGGCGCGGAGAACACCGTCGACGCGCGGGGGCTCCCCACCGACCAGGCCGACATGGCGCAGGTCCTCGACGACAACTCCGTCTTCGGGCGGGTGAGCCCGCAGCAGAAGCGGGACATGGTCGGAGCCCTCCAGTCCAAGGGCCACACGGTCGCCATGACGGGCGACGGGGTCAACGACGTCCTCGCCCTCAAGGACGCGGACATCGGCGTCAGCATGGGCTCGGGCTCGGAGGCGACCAAGGCGGTGGCCCAGATCGTCCTCCTCAACAACAGCTTCTCGACCCTGCCCTCGGTGGTCGCCGAGGGCCGCCGGGTCATCGGCAACATCACCCGCGTGGCCACCCTCTTCCTCACGAAGACGGTCTACTCGGTGCTGCTGGCCATCCTGGTGGTCTGCTCGCAGGTCGAGTACCCCTTCCTGCCCCGCCACCTGACGCTGCTGTCGACGCTCACCATCGGCATCCCGGCCTTCTTCCTGGCCCTGGCCCCGAACAAGGAACGCGCGAAACCGCACTTCGTGAAGCGGGTCATGCGTTACGCGATCCCCGGCGGCGCCATCGCGGCCGTGGCCACCTTCGTCTCGTACCTGATCGCCCGCCACCACTACACCGGCCAGGGCGCCCTCGAAGCCGAGTCCAGCGCGGCCACGCTGACGCTGTTCCTGACGTCCATGTGGGTACTGGCGATCATCGCCCGCCCCTACACGTGGTGGCGGGTGGCCCTGGTCGGCGCGATGGGTGGGGCGTTCCTGATCGTCCTCGTCGTGCCGTGGCTGCAGACCTTCTTCCAGCTCAAGCTGGTGGGCGTCGTGGTGCCGTGGATCGCGGTGGCCGTCGCCGTGGGCGCGGCCGTGCTGATCGAGTTCACCTTCCGGTGGGTCGACCGCAAGTTCCCGGCGTAACGGTCCCGGCCCCGCGGCCGGGTCCGGGGCGGCCCCGGCGGCGGAGCCGCGCCCGGACGGCGCGCCGGGCCCGTCAGTCGAACCAGCGGTCCCGGGCCAGTTCCGCCGTACGCGACGGGTCCTCCAGCAGGGCCGCCACCTCGAAGCGGCGCGGCCACTGGCCCGCCGACCAGGCGAGGCCGGCGGCGACGCCCTCCAGCGTCGACGCGTGGAGCGTGCCGTCGGGGGTGCGGCGCCAGTCGAGCTCCGTGCCGCCCGCGACCAGCTCCTCGTGCTCGACGTACGTCACCGGAGTGGCCGGACCCAGCAGCACGAGCACCGACTCCGGGACCTCGTGCTCCTCGCCGGGCGTGGTCACCTCCGCCGGAACCGTCTCCGAGAGGCGGCGCACCTGGAGCAGGTCCGCGAGATCCGCCGCGCGCGACGGGGGGACCGGCAGCAGCGGCAGCCCCGCTGTCAGCGGCAGCAGGTCCGGGGCGTCCGCGATCACCGCGTCCGCCGCGTCCACCACGAGCACCTCGCCGTCCACCACCGCGCGCAGCTCGTCCGGGAGGGTGACCTGCTCGGGGTCCAGGTCGGCCAGCGCGCCGTACAGGCCGTGCAGCTGGTGGCCGGTGACCTCGCGGTCCGGGTCGGCGAGGCGGCCCAGCAGTTCGGCGGCGCCGCCGGGCTCGTCCAGCAGGGCCGCCACGGAGGTCCGTACGCCCAGCGCCCGCAGAACCTGCTCGTCCTCGAAGCCCGTGGCGTCCGCCGAGGTGTAGAGGCCCGCCAGCAGCGGGTCGCCGCCCGCCGCGCGCAGGCCCGCCGGGCGGCGGCCGTCGAGCACCGGGTGGTCGCGCAGCCACCAGGCCGTGTACGGGCGCACCGACTGCGTGGTGCCGTCCGGCAGCAGGATCCGCACGGGCTGGGTCAGCGCGTCGCGCAGCGGCGGCTGCGCGAGCAGGGCCAGCGCCTGCGGCCAGCAGTCGTCGTCGACGAGGTCGAGGTCCCGGACGGCGACCAGCTCGGTCGCCACCGGCGGGACCGGCAGCTCCGGCAGCTGGTCCAGGACGTCCTCGCACCACACGTCCACCGCGTCCAGCAGGCCCGCGTCGTCGGGCTCGGCGAAGTCGCCCTCGCGCGGTTCCAGCTCGTCCGGGTCGAGGACCACGTCGGTGGCACGGACCAGCTGGAAGGTGGCCAGGACCCCGCACGCGGTGAGCGGGCCCGCGCCCCACCGCTCGGCGAGGTCCGCGTCCACGTACGGGACCTCGTCCTCGCGGATCACCGAGGCCAGCGGGCTGCCCGGCAGCAGGAGCTCGCCCGCCGGGACCAGTTCCCCGTCCTCGTCCGGCAGGGCCAGTGCGCCGAGCCAGGGCTCGTCGCCCGGCGCCAGATCGGCGTCCCGGACCAGCCCCAGGACCACCTCGGCCAGCTCGTCGGCGTCCAGGGTGTCGGCGTCCTCGTCCCAGATCTCCCCCGCGTCGAGGGAGGCGGCGACGGCCGCCCGCACCTGCGGGGTCGTCAGGACCGCGCGGGCCGTGGCCGGGAGGGCGCCGAGCTTCTCCAGCAGCGGGTGCGCCGCGTCCGGATGCGCCACCTTCAGCCCCAGCCGGGCCAGGCTCGTCGGCGTGTCCGCGCCGGGCAGCAGGATGTGCCGGGGGCCGATCGACGTACGGCCGTCGGCGAGCGGCACGGGCAGCCCGGACAGCCGGTCGGGGTCCACCCCGGCGAGGCTGTCGTAGAGCCGGTGCCACCACTCGGGGGTCCGCTCGATCCCCGCGATCCGCTCGATGGCGTCGCCCAGCGGCAGCCGGCCCACCCCCAGGGTGCGCAGCTCGGCCCGGCGCTCCAGGCCGGCCGGCAGCAGCGTCGGCAGGACCTCGGCGAGGACGCGTACGGTGTCGGCGCCCGCGCCCTCCACCACCTCGGCCTCGAAGGGGCGCAGGGCATTGCGCTCCTCCGCGTGCTCGGGCGGAGCGGCCGGCGCGAGGAACGCCGTACGGGGCAGCCGCTGGAGGACGGCCGCGCGCAGGGCCCCGTCCAGCTCGCCCTTGCCGAGCGGGCCGGGCACCAGGTCCACCAGGGCGGTCGTCACCGGGTCCCAGGCGCCGAGGAGTTCGGCGTACGCGTCGGCCGCGCGCTCCACGAGGAAGTCGAGCAGCGGACCCGGCGCGGGGTGCCGGCGGGTGGTGTCCAGCGGCAGGGTCGCGATGAGCAGCGCCGGGATGCCCAGCGGCTCGTCGGTGGGGGTCGGCGCGTGCACCACCGGGGCGGTCACCGGGCGCACCGGGGCGCCGTCGGAGTCGACGGGCACGGCCCAGGACACCGCCCAGGTGGGCCGCAGCCGCTCCTCGACGGGCCGGTCGGCGAGCAGCTCCCGCTCGATGGGGCCGCCGTGCCGGACGGTGCGCCAGCGGTGGGTGACCGTACCGGAGGCGGTGGTGTCCTCGATGACCGTGTACGGGCCCTCGTCGCGCCGGTACAGGGTGCGCGTGCCGTCCGCCGGGGTCTCCACGACGACCTCGCGCAGACCGGGCAGCGTGAGCAGCAGGGCATCGTCGACGCCCGCCAGCAGCCGCTCCACCAGGCCCTCGGCGGCGGCGTCGCGCAGCGGGAGGACCACGACCGTGTCGTAGCCGTCGGGGGCGGTGCCCTCGGCGGGCAGCGGGAGGCGCAGCAGCGGAACGTGCCCGTCACGGCGGCGCAGTTCGTCACCGAGCCCCGGGCTGCCGACGGCGGCGCCCCGAGCCAGTTCACGGGCCTCGGGCAGCGACCAGCGCACACCGCCGTGCCGGCCCAGCACCGCCGGTTCGTCGGAGACCGCCAGGACGGCCGCGAAGCCGACGCCGAACCGGCCCACGCTGTCGCCGGACGGTTCCCGCTTGGCGGAGGCGCGCAGGGTGCTCAGCGACTCCACGCCCGTCGCGTCCAGCGGGGCACCGGTGTTGGCGACCGCCAGCAGCGCGTGCCCGCCCTCGCCCTCGTGCAGGGTGAGCCGGAGCCGGCCCGGCACCTTGGCCCGGGCCGCGGCGTCGGCGGCGTTCTGCGCCAACTCGATGACGAGCCGGTCCCGGTAGCCACCGAGCGCGAGGTCCTCCTCGGCGTTGGCGTCCTCGCGGAACCGGGCCGGGCCCGCACCCCACGCGTCGAGCACCCCGCGCCGCAGCCGGGCCGTGCCGAAGGGGTCCACACCGCTCTGGGCCGCCGTCACTCGCACGCTCACGCCGCTGCCTCCAAGAATCGCCGCCGGAGCCCTGAAGGTACCGCGTACGGGAGAACGCCCACGCCGGTGGCCCACGGGTTTCCGGGGAACGCCGAAGCCCCCGGCGAACGCAGGTCACCGGGGGCTTCGCGTCGTACCGGACGGGCGATGGTCAGAGCTTCTCGATCACGTGGTCGATGCAGGCCGTCAGCGCCTGCACGTCCGCCGGGTCGATCGCCGGGAACATCGCGATACGGAGCTGGTTGCGGCCGAGCTTGCGGTACGGCTCGGTGTCCACGATCCCGTTGGCGCGCAGCACCTTGGCGACCGCCGCCGCGTCGATCTCGTCCGAGAAGTCGATCGTGCCGATGACGGACGAGCGCTTGTCGGCGTCCACGACGAACGGCGTCGCGTACTTGGACGCCTCCGCCCAGCCGTACAGGTTGCGCGCGCTGGCCGCCGTACGGCCCGTGGTGAACTCCAGACCACCCTGGCTGTTCATCCACCGCAGCTGCTGGTCCAGCAGGAACAGGGTCGACAGCGCCGGGGTGTTGTACGTCTGGTTCTTCAGCGAGTTGTCGATCGCCGTCGGCAGCGAGAAGAACTCCGGGATGTGCCGGCTGCCGGACGCGTGCACACGGGCGGCGCGCTCCAGGGCGGCCGGGGAGAACGCGGCCAGCCACAGGCCGCCGTCCGAGGCGAAGGACTTCTGCGGCGCGAAGTAGTAGACGTCCGTCTCGGTGATGTCCACCGGCAGACCACCGGCGCCCGAGGTCGCGTCCACCAGAACGAGGGACCCGGCGTCGGCGCCCGCGACGCGCTTGATCGGCGCCGCCACACCCGTCGAGGTCTCGTTGTGCGTGTACGCGTACACGTCCACGCCCGCCTCGGCCACCGGCTCCGGGTGCGTACCCGGCTCCGAGGAGATCACGGACGGCGCGTCCAGCCACGGCGCGAGCTTCGCGGCCGTGGCGAACTTCGAGGAGAACTCGCCGAAGGTGAGGTGCTGGGACTTCTGCTCGATCAGACCGGCGGTCGCGATGTCCCAGAAGGCGGTGGAGCCGCCGTTGCCCAGGATCACCTCGTACCCCTCGGGGAGGGAGAAGAGGTCCCGGAGGCCCTGGCGCACCGAGCCGACCAGGTTCTTGACCGGGGCCTGGCGGTGTGAGGTTCCGAGCAGGGAGGTACCGGTGGCGGCGAGGGCGTCCAGCGCCTCGGTCCGCACCTTGGAGGGGCCCGCGCCGAAGCGTCCGTCGGCGGGCTTGATGTCAGCGGGAATCTGGATCTCAGCCACGAGCGGAGCGTATCGGGTCCCGGTCCGCGCCTCGGAAGCGCGTCCACCCGATGAGACGGCTCCGGCCGGTGGGAGGGTGGGGCCGTGACGTCACCCGGTGAACTCGAACGGACATTGCGGGAGAACCTGCGCGGGGAGATCGACTTCGGCGCTGCCGCACGCGCCCTGACCACCATGGACGCCTCGAACTACCGGCGTGTCCCGGTGGGCGTGGTCGCCCCGCGCGACGCGGACGACGTGGCGGCCGCCCTCACCGTGTGCGCCGAGGCCGGGGTCCCGGTCCTCCCGCGCGGCGGCGGGACCTCCATCGCCGGCCAGGCCACCGGCGTCGGCGTGGTCCTCGACCTCACCCGCCACATGAACACGCTCGTGTCGGTGGACCCGGAAGCCCGGACGGCCGTCGTCCACCCCGGGCTGGTCCTGGACCGACTGCGCGACGCGGTGCGCCCCTACGGGCTGACCTTCGGACCTGACCCCTCCACCCACTCCCGCTGCACCCTCGGCGGCATGATCGGCAACAACGCCTGCGGGGCCCACTCGGTCGCCTGGGGCACCACCGCCGACAACGTGACCGAACTGGCCGTGACGACCTACGGGGGCACCTCCCACCGCATCGGCACCGGCTGGGCGGGCGCCCCCGACGGCCTGCGAGAGCTGATCACCGGACACCTCGGACCACTGCGCACCGGCATGCCGCCCGGCTTCTCCCGGCGGATCTCCGGCTACGGCGGCCTCGACGCGCTGCTGCCCGAGCACGGGGTGCAGGTGGCGCGGGCGTTCTGCGGCAGCGAAGGCACGCTCGGGGTGGTGACCGAGGCGGTCGTCCGCCTCGTGGAGACACCCCGGGCGCCGGTCCTCGCGGTGCTCGGATACGCCGACGAGAGCGCGGCCGCCGAAGCGGCGGCCGGGCTGCTGCCCCACGGGCCACTCACGGTGGAAGGGATGGCCCAGGACCTGGTGGGCGACGCCGCCGCGCGACTGCCCCGGGGCGGTGCGTGGCTGTTCGTGGAGATGCCGGACGAGGGCGCGGCCCGCGCCCTGCTGCGAGCCGCCGACGCCGTGGACCGGGCACTCGTCACCGATCCGGCCGAACAACGGGCCCTGTGGCGGATCCGCGAGGACGCGGCGGGCACCGCGACCCGGATGCCGGACGGCGGCATGGCCTGGCCGGGGTGGGAGGACTGCGCGGTACCGCCCGCCCGGCTGGGCGCCTACCTGCGGGAATTCCGGGCGCTGCTGGCTGCGCACGGGCTGCGCGGATCCCCGTACGGGCACTTCGGCGAGGGCTGCGTCCACGTACGGATCGACTTCGACCTGGTGTCGGCGCCGGGCATCGCCCGCTTCCGGACCTTCTCCGAGGAACTGGCCGACCTCGTCGTCGCGCACGGCGGATCCCTGTCGGGCGAGCACGGCGACGGCCAGGCCCGCGCGGAACTCCTGCCCAAGATGTACGGGCCGGACCTGATCCGGCTCTTCGGTGCCTACAAGGACGTGTGGGACCCGGCGGGCGGCATGAACCCGGGGACCCTGGTCAGGCCGGCACGACTCGACGAGAACCTACGCTTCGCGGTGCTGCCCGCCACCCCGTTCGCGGGCGAGATCGCCCGCTGCGTCGGCGTCGCGAAATGCCGGACCACCGACCCCGGCGGCGCCTCGGTGATGTGCCCCTCCTACCGGGTCACGGGCGAGGAACGGCACTCCACCCGCGGCCGGGCCAGGCTGCTGCACGAGATGCTCGCCGGGGAGATCGTCACGGACGGTTGGCGTTCGACGGAGGTCGCCGAGGCGCTGGACCTGTGCCTGGCCTGCAAGGGCTGCCGCAGCGACTGCCCGGTGGGCGTGGACATGGCGACGTACAAGGCGGAGTTCCTGCACCACCACTGGGCGGGCCGGATCCGCCCGCTGTCCCACTACACCCTGGGCGGCCTACCGGACCGGCTCCGCCTGATCGCCCGCCTCCGGGCGGCGGGGGCCGTCAACGCCCTGGCCCGACGCGTCCCCGTACCGGGACTGGACCGGGAGCGGGGCGGCCGACTGCCGGAACTGGCCAGCGAACCCTTCACGCGGTGGTGGGCACGACAGCCGGGCGCGGCCAAGGGGGCGAAGGGGGCGTCGGGGCCGGACAGGGCGTCGGGGCCCGGGGGAGCGGTCACCCTCTGGCCGGACACCTTCACCCAGTACCTGAACCCCGCGGCCGGCCGGGCGGCCACCCAGGTGCTCCGCGCGGCGGGGCTGAGCGTCGAGGTACCCACCGCCGGCCGGGTGTGCTGCGGTCTCACCTACGTCTCCACGGGCCGTCTCGACCGCGCCCGCACCGTCCTGCGCCGGACCCTGGACACACTGGGCGAGCCGGCAGGACCCGTCGTCGTCCTGGAACCGAGCTGCGCCGCGGCCCTCCGCGCCGACCTGCCCGCGCTGCTCCCCGACGACCCCCGCGCGGCCCGCCTCGCAGGGGCGGTACGGACCTTCGCCGAGACCTTGGAGGAGTACGCCCCGGCCTGGCGGCCGCCGCACCTGGACCGGAAGGTGGTCGGCCAGACCCACTGCCACCAGCACGCGGTGCTCGGGGACGGCCCCGATCGCAGACTGCGCGAGCGGGCCGGCCTGACCGGCGAACTCAGCGGGGGCTGCTGCGGCCTCGCCGGGAACTTCGGCTTCGAACCCGGGCACCACGAGGTGTCGGTGGCCTGCGCGGAGGAACAGCTGCTCCCGGCCCTGCGCGCGGCCCCGCCGGACGCCCTGATCCAGGCGGACGGATTCTCGTGCCGCACGCAGATCGCCCAGCTGGGCGGGGCCCGGGCCCGGCACCTGGCGGAACTCCTCGCGGAAGGGTTGTGACCGCCAGTCGCAAGGGCAGACAGTGGTAAGGAAGGACATACGGCAACACCCCTTACTTCCCCTTAGGCTGGAGAGATGCCCGCACCTTCCTCTTCGTCCTCCCCGGCGGCCTCGCCGGCCGTCGCCGCAACGGCGGCGGACCCGTCGCCCACCCAGGGCTCCGGTTCCGCTTCCGGCTCCGGCCTCCGGTCCGGCCTCGGTCCCGTCGCGCTGGTGATATCGGCGGGGATCTCGGTGCAGTTCGGCGCCGCCCTCGCGGTCATGATCATGCCGAGGGCGGGCGCGGCCGGCGTGGTCACCCTGCGCCTCGCGGCCGCCGCGATCGTGCTGCTGCTCCTGTGCCGCCCGAAGGTGCGCGGCTACTCCCGCGCCGACTGGGGCACGGTGCTCGCCTTCGGCGTCGCCATGGCCGGCATGAACGGCCTCTTCTACCAGTCCATCGACCGGATCCCGCTCGGCCCGGCCGTCACCCTGGAGGTCCTCGGACCGCTCGCCCTCTCCGTCATCGTCTCCCGACGCCTGGTCAACGTCCTGTGGGCGGGCCTCGCGCTCGGCGGCGTCGTCCTGCTGTCCGGGCACGGCGGGGGCGGACTCGGCTTCGGCTCCCTCGACCCGCTGGGCGCGGCCTTCGCGCTCGGGGCGGGCGCGATGTGGGCGGCGTACATCGTGTTCAGCGCGCGTACCGGCCGCCGCTTCCCGCAGGCGGACGGGCTCGCCCTGGCCATGGCGGTGGCCGCGGTCATCTCGCTGCCGCTGGGCATCGCCGAAGCGGGCTCGGACCTGCTGGTCCCGAGCACCCTGGCCCTCGGCCTGGGCGTGGCCGTCCTGTCCTCCGTCCTGCCGTACACGCTGGAACTGCTCGCGCTGCGACGGATGCCGGCCCCGACCTTCGCGATCCTGATGAGCCTGGAGCCGGCCATCGCCGCCACGGCGGGCTTCCTCGTCCTGAACCAGGCCATGTCCGCGCTGGACGCCCTGGCCATCGCCCTCGTGATCGCGGCCAGCATGGGCGCGGTCCGCTCGCAGATCCGGAGGAAGGCCGCCTGATGGATGTCGCCACCTACCTGGCCGAGGTCCCCGACGCCCGCCGCGAGGCCCTGGTCCGCCTGCGCGAGCTGTGCCTCCAGGAGCTGACCGGGTTCGAGGAGCAGATCGCGTACGGGATGCCGGTGTACGTACGGGCGGGCGAGACGGCCGGCGAGATCGCCTGGGCGAACCAGAAGCAGTACATCTCCTTCTACCTGATGCGCACGGACGTCCGGGAAGCCTTCGCGGACCGCCTGGCCCCCCACGACATGGGCAAAGCCTGCCTCCGCTTCCGCAACCCCACCACAATCGACTTCACCCTCCTCCGAGACCTCCTCAGAGCGACGGCGGGGTCGGGTCCGGGCCCGGGGAAGGTCTGCTGAGGGGGGCTTCGAGGTCGGGAACTGCTGGGGCGGTATCGGGCAGGTGGGGCGGGGTGAGGGTGGCGGGAGCCACTCGATCCGCCTCAGGGTGGGCGCGACGCCCCTCAGTGCAGGATCAGGCCGCCGACCGGGACTGTGGCTGCGTGGCCCGTTGCCGGGCGGGTGTGGGCCAGGGTGAGGCCGATGTCGACCAGCGAGGAACGCAGGAGTGCGGTCACCTCGGCGATCGGGGTCCAGACCGACTCGACGACCGCACCGTTCGGCTCCGGCCGGAGTTCGCCGCCGGTGATGCGGACCTCGTAGAAGATGCCGATGTTCTGGTGGTCCGGGCCGCCGGGGACGGTGCGTTCGGCGGCGGGGATCAGTCGGGAGTCCACGCCCAGCAGGCGATCGACCACGGCGTCGCAGCCGGTCTCCTCGGCGACCTCGCGGATCACCGCGTCGAACGGGTCCTCCCCGTGCTCGACCCTGCCGCCCGGAAGGGACCAGGTGCTGTCGCCCTCGGGCGAGACGTGGCGGGCGAGCAACACCCGGCCGTCCTCGATGCACACGGCGTACGCCGCCATTCGGAAGCTCATGCCCCTCACCTTCCGCCGACTCCCGCCCCGCGTCCAGAGCCCGCCCGGCCGCCCGGCCCCGGAGGGCCGGACGGGCGGGCCGGCAGGGCTACGGAGTCAGCCGAGCGGTAGGTCCAGGTAGGACGGGGTGGCCTCCGGGGAGGTGAACGCCAGGCTCGCGCGCGGCAGGTTGGCGTCGCCGTAGAACGGGTCGCGGGCGTCGATCACCAACATCAACCGGTTGCCGCGCGGCACGTCGTAGGCCGTGGCCTGGAGGTCGATGTCCGCGCTGATCAGGCTGTCGGGCGGGGAGTCGAGGTCGGTGTACGGGGCGTGCGTGATGATGTGGGCCGCGCCGTCGGGTGCCGTGTCGAGGAGGTACGCGACGAAGGTGGATCCGGGGTTCGCCGCCCGGTACGTCACGCGCAGCCGCGGTATGCCGCGCAGCCGGGTGATCTCGGCGGCCGGTTCCGCGGTCCATACGGCGGCGACGGTGCGGTCGATGTCCTGGGTGCGGTAGATCTTCGGGCGGCCGGCGATCTCCGCGTACCCGGACCGCACCACCTGATCGGCGACGGTCGCGGGGGTGTCCATCCCGCACAGCACGATCGACGTCCAGCCGGCCTGCGGCTCCTCGCCGAGCTCGCCGTCGTCCGCCAGGTGCAGTCGTTCCAGGCGTTCGGTGAGGGAGGGCCAGGTCGGGCGGGGTTCGAGGGTCTTGCTCCACATGATCTCGCCGAGCACCTGCCCCTCGGCGTCGATGCCGTTGTCGATGTCCTTGAGGTGGTGGTCGAGCCAGCGGTGGGCGTCCGTCCAGATCCGGTTGGGCAGGCCGAGCATGCCGGTCATCTCGGGGCCGGAGTGGTCGCCGATGGAGACGGCGAGACGTTTGGGACCGGTCAGTTCGTTGAACATCTTCAGCGTCTGGTTGGGCGGGAAGAGCGTCTCGTGCCAGGCGTGCGAGAAGAAGGCGGGCACCTGGCGGCGGTTGAGCTCCTTGATGTGGGTGAAGGGGGAGCGGGTCTCCGCCCAGCGCAGGGTGCCCTGGACGTCGCGGTTGGCGAGGACGTTGTCGAAGACGCTCTGCGTCTGCGGGCTCAGCCGGGCCTTCGCGGCCGCGTCGAGCAGGGCCCGTACGGCCGCGATGTGCCGGGTGGAGTTCTCGTAGAAGGCCTCGCCGAGGTCGCCCCAGGTGCTGAGCGCGACCACGGCGTCGACGCGGGTGTCGTGCGCGGCGACGAGCTGGCTGATCCCGGAGCCGTACGAGTCCCCGAGGAAGCCGATCTTCGTCACCGGGCCGGTGCTGCGCTCGATGAGGTGGTCCAGGGCCCGGCTGCCGTCGGCGACGTCGAGCGGGCCCGCCACGTCGACCTGGCCCTCGGAGCCGGCGAAGCCGCGGGCGGAGTAGGCGAGGACGTTGTAGCCGCGGGCGGCGAAGAGGGAGGCCTGGACGGCGTACGGGAGCCAGCCGAGGTCGGTCCACGGCGAGGGCATGACGATCGCGGGGCGCGGCTGGGTGCCGGTGTGCCGCCAGAGCGCGGCGTCGAGGAGGTCCCCGTCGGCGCCGGTCACCTTGCCGCGGGTGAAGACGGCGACCGAGCGGACCTCGGCGATCTCGGCGGCGCGGGCGGGGGCGAGGCCGGTGACGTCGCCGCTCTCCAGGGCGGTGACGAAGGCGGTCAGGGCGGTCGTGTCGAGTTCGGGGTAGAGGGAGATGGGGGTGCGGGCGGCTGGAGTCACGTCAGTCCATCCTCTTCGTCGTCTTCTTCGTCTTCGTCGAGTGCGTCGAATGAGTCGGGTGAGCCGAGTGCGTCGAGTGACACGAACGTGGGTGCGCCCGCCCGGGCCCGGAGCGGAGCGTTCAGTATCGACGGGACATCCGGTGACGTATCGCGAGTTTCCGGCTTACGGCCTGAATCGCCCCCGCTGCTCCCGCAGGCCGCCGCGCAGCGGGACCTGCGGCCGCCGGGCCGTGCGGCAACTGCCTTTCGGATGCGGTGGTTTGGCTCGGGTGGCGGGAAGGCGTCGCCACTCGAGAAAATCATGCAAGCATGCTTGATTGTTTTGTCGGGTGCTGCCAGTCTTCCCCTCACGCCGAGAAGGGGAGCGCACCGTGCCCGATCCGTCCGCCGCCGACGCAGCCGTCGCCGTCTTCGCCGATCTGCGTGAGGAGGGTCGCGAACTCGATTCCCTGGTGGGGGAGTTGACCGACCCGGACTGGGGCAGAGCCACCCCCGCGCCCGGCTGGACCATCGCCCACCAGATCGCCCACCTGCACTGGACCGACCTGGCCTCGCTCCTCTCCCTCACCGACGCCACCGGCTTCGGCGGGATGGTCGAGGAAGCCCTCAAGTCACCCGACACCTTCGTCGACGAGGGCGCCCGCGAGGGCGCCCAGTTGCCTCCCGCCGAGCTGCTCGCCCGCTGGCGCACCACGCGCGCCGCCCTCGACGAGGCGCTCGCCGCGGCCTCGCCCGACACCCGCTTCCCCTGGTACGGGCCGCCGATGAAGGCCGCCTCGATGGCCAGTGCGCGGATGATGGAGACCTGGGCCCACGGCCAGGACGTGGCCGACGCGCTCGGCGTGCGCCGCACCCCGACCGCGCGGCTGCGGCACGTGGCGCGGATCGGCGTACGGGCCCGCGACTACGCCTACGCCGTCCACGGACTGCCCGCGCCCGCCGAGGAGTTCCGGGTGGAGCTGACGGCCCCCGACGGCGCGCGGGTGTGGGCGTACGGCCCGCCGGACGCCCCGCAGCGGATCACCGGCCCGGCGCTCGACTTCTGCCTTCTGGTGACCCAGCGGGCCCACCGCGCCGACCTGGCCCTGACCGCGACCGGCCCCGACGCGGACCACTGGCTGGACATCGCCCAGGCCTTCGCCGGCCCCGCGGGAGCCGGCCGCGAGCCGGGGGCCGCGCGATGACCCGGCGCCCGCTCGTCATCGGCAACGCCTCCGGCTTCTACGGGGACCGCTCGGGCGCCCTGCGCGAGATGCTCACCGGTGGCCCGCTGGACGTCCTCACCGGCGACTACCTGGCCGAGCTGACCATGCTGATCCTGGGCCGCGACCGCCTGAAGAACCCGGACCTCGGATACGCCAAGACCTTCCTGCGCCAGCTGGAGGAGGGGCTCGGGCTCGCGCACGAGCGCGGCGTACGGATCGTCGCGAACGCCGGCGGCCTGAACCCGGCCGGACTCGCCGACGCCGTACGGACCCTGGCGGCGAAGGTGGGCGTACCGGTGCGGGTCGCGCACGTCGAGGGCGACGACCTCACCGCGCGCGTGGACGGCGCGCTGACGGCCAACGCCTACCTGGGGGGCGCCGGGATCACGGCCTGCCTGCGGGCGGGCGCCGACGTGGTGGTGACCGGCCGGGTCACGGACGCGGCGCTGGTCAGCGGCCCGGCCGCCTGGTGGTTCGACTGGGCCCCCGACGACCACGACCGACTGGCGGGGGCGGTGACCGCCGGCCACGTCCTGGAATGCGGCACCCAGGCCACCGGCGGCAACTACTCCTTCTTCGCCCGCCACGACATCCGCCGCCCCGGCTTCCCACTGGCGGAGATCTCCGAGGACGGCTCCGCGGTCATCACCAAACACCCCGGTACGGGCGGCGCCGTCACCACCGGCACCGTCACCGCCCAACTCCTCTACGAGACCCAGGGCGTGCGGTACCTCGGCCCGGACGTGACCACCCGCCTGGACACCGTCCGGCTGACCGACGAGGGCGCCGACCGGGTACGCGTCACGGGAGTGCGCGGCGAGGCCCCGCCGGCCTCGCTGAAAGTCGGCGTCACACGGATCGGAGGCTGGCGCAACGAGATCGTCTTCGTCCTGACCGGCCTCGACATCGAAGCGAAGGCGCGTCTCGTCCGGACCCAACTCACCGAAGTGTTGGAGGGCGTGGCCGACACCACGTGGACCCTGGCTCGTACCGACCACGAGGACGCCGACACGCAGGAGACGGCCTCCGCCCTGCTGCGGCTGGTGGTCCGCGACCCGTCCCCCGACCGGGTGGGCCGCACCCTGACCTCGACGGCGATCGAACTGGCCCTCGGCAGCTACCCGGGCTTCCACGTCACCGCCCCACCCGGCCCGGCCCAGCCCTACGGCGTCTTCACCTCGATCCTGATCCCGTCGGACGAGGTCCCCCACACCGCGGTCCTCCCGGACGGCACCCGCGTACGAGTCCCCCCGCCGGAGCCCCCCGCATCTCCGGCCCCGCCGGCGGAGCCTGCCGCATTGCCGGCCCCGCCGGCGTTCGAGGCGCGGGGGTCCGGGGGCGGAGCCCCCGAAGGGGTCGGGGGCGCAGCCCCCGCCGGGTCCGGGGCGGAGCCCCGGAAGACCGTCCGCGCGCCCCTCGGGGCCGTGGCCGGCGCCCGCAGCGGCGACAAGGGCGGGGACGCCAACGTCGGCGTCTGGGTCGAGACCGACCCCGCCTGGCAGTGGCTGCTCCACACCCTCACCGTGGCCGCCTTCCAGGCCCTGCTCCCCGAGACCGCGCGGCACACCGTGGACCGCCACGTCCTGCCCCACCTGCGCGCCCTCAACTTCACCGTCACCGGCATCCTCGGCGACGGCGTCGCCTCCGGCCACCGCTTCGACCCCCAGGCCAAGGCCCTCGGCGAATGGCTCCGCGCTCGCCACCTCGACATCCCCGTCGCACTCCTCCCGGCCCCGGAGGCCACCTCATGACCCGCCTCGGCACCACCGTCGACCCGCACGCCCCCGATCACGCGCAGGCCCGTACCGCGGCCCTGGAACGCCTCGCCGCCCTCGACGCCGAGCACGCCAAGGCCCTGGAGGGCGGCGGGGACAAGTACACGGCCCGGCACAAGAAGCGCGGCAAGCTCCTGGCGCGCGAGCGCGTCGAACTGCTCCTCGACCCCGACACCCCGTTCCTGGAACTGTCCCCGCTCGCCGCCTGGGGCAGCGACCACCCCGTCGGCGCCTCCATGGTCACCGGCATCGGCACCGTCGAGGGCGTCGAGTGCCTGATCACCGCCAACGACCCCACCGTCCGCGGCGGCGCCTCCAACCCGTGGACGCTGAAGAAGGCGCTGCGCGCCAACGAGATCGCCCGGCAGAACCGCCTGCCCGTCATCAGCCTCGTGGAGTCCGGCGGCGCCGACCTGCCCTCCCAGAAGGAGATCTTCATCCCGGGCGGCGCGATCTTCCGCGACCTCACCCGGCTCTCGGCCGAGGGCATCCCGACCGTCGCCGTCGTCTTCGGCAACTCCACCGCCGGAGGCGCGTACATCCCCGGCATGTCCGACCACACCATCATGATCAAGGACCGTTCCAAGGTGTTCCTCGGCGGTCCGCCCCTGGTCAAGATGGCCACCGGCGAGGAGAGCGACGACGAGTCCCTCGGCGGCGCCGACATGCACGCCCGCACCTCCGGACTCGCCGACCACTACGCCCTCGACGAGTACGACGCCATCCGCCAGGCCCGCCGCGTCGTCGCCCGCCTGAACCACCGCAAGCCGCACCAGGACCCGCCCAAGGCCGAGGAACCCCTCCACGACCCCGAGGAACTCCTCGGCATCGTCCCGCCCGACCTCAAGACCCCCTTCGACCCGCGCGAGGTCATCGCCCGGATCGTCGACGCCTCCGACTTCGACGAGTTCAAGCCCCTCTACGGCCCCAGCCTCGTCACCGGATGGGCCACCCTGCACGGCTACCCGGTCGGCATCCTCGCCAACGCGCAGGGCGTGCTCTTCAGCGCCGAGTCCCAGAAAGCCGCCCAGTTCATCCAGCTCGCCAACCAGCGCGACATCCCCCTCCTCTTCCTCCACAACACCACCGGCTACATGGTCGGCAAGGAGTACGAGCAGGGCGGCATCATCAAACACGGCGCGATGATGATCAACGCGGTCTCCAACTCCCGCGTCCCGCACCTCTCCGTCCTCATCGGCGCGAGCTACGGCGCCGGCCACTACGGCATGTGCGGCCGCGCCTACGAGCCCCGCTTCCTCTTCGCCTGGCCCAGCGCCAAATCCGCCGTCATGGGCCCCCAGCAACTGGCCGGAGTGCTCTCCATCGTGTCCCGCCAGTCCGCCGCCGCCAAGGGACTCCCCTACGACGAGGAGGCCGACGCCGGCATGCGCGCCTTCGTCGAAGCGCAGATCGAATCCGAATCACTCCCCATGTTCCTGTCCGGGCGGCTGTACGACGACGGCGTCATCGACCCGCGCGACACCCGTACCGTCCTCGGCCTGTGCCTGTCGGCCGTCCACAACGCCCCCGTCGAGGGCGCCCGTGGCGGCTTCGGCGTCTTCCGGATGTGAGCCCGCACATGACGAACCTGACCTCCCTCCTCGTCGCCAACCGCGGTGAGATCGCCGTCCGGATCTTCCGCACCGCCCGTGCCCTGGGCCTGGCCACCGTCGCCGTCCACTCCGACCCCGACGCCGACGCCCTGCACGTCCGCGACGCCGACGCGGCCGTACGCCTGCCCGGCGCCGCCCCCGCCGACACCTACCTGCGCGGCGACCTGATCATCAAGGCCGCCCTCGCCGCCGGCGCCGACGCCGTGCACCCCGGCTACGGCTTCCTCTCCGAGAACGCCGACTTCGCCCGCGAGGTCCTGGCCGCCGGACTGACCTGGATCGGCCCACCCCCCGACGCCATCGAGGCCATGGCCTCCAAGACCCGGGCCAAGGAACTGATGCGCGCCGCGGGGGTACCGCTCCTCGACCCCGTCGACCCGGCCACCGCCACCCCCGCCGACCTGCCCCTCCTCCTCAAGGCCGCCGCCGGCGGAGGCGGCCGCGGCATGCGCGTGGTCCGCGACCTCGACCAGCTCAAGGAGGCCCTCGACGCGGCCTCCGCCGAGGCCCGCTCCGCCTTCGGCGACGGCGAGGTCTTCGCCGAGCCCTACGTGGAACGCGGCCGCCACGTCGAGGTCCAGATCCTCGCCGACACCCACGGCACCGTCTGGGCACTCGGCACCCGCGACTGCTCCCTCCAGCGCCGCCACCAGAAGGTCATCGAGGAAGCCCCCGCACCGGGCCTGCCCGAATCCCTCCGGGAGACCCTGCACACCGCGGCCGTCGCCGCCGCCCGCGCGGTCTCCTACGAAGGCGCCGGCACCGTCGAGTTCCTCGTCACCGCCGACGGACGCCCGTACTTCCTGGAGATGAACACCCGCCTCCAGGTCGAACACCCCGTCACCGAAGCCGTCTTCGACCTCGACCTCGTCGCCCTCCAACTACGCGTCGCCGAGCGCGCGGCCCTACCCCCCACGCCCCCGCAACCCACCGGCCACGCCGTCGAGGCCCGCCTCTACGCCGAGGACCCCGCCCAGGACTGGCGCCCGCAGACCGGCGCCCTGCACACCCTCGCCATCCCCGGCACCGTCCGCGTCGACACCGGCTTCACCGCCGGCGACACCGTCGGCATCCACTACGACCCCATGCTCGCCAAGGTCGTCGCCCACGCCCCCACCCGCGCCGAGGCCGTACGCGCCCTCGCCACCGCCCTCGCCGGAGCCCGCATCCACGGGCTCACCACCAACCGCGACCTCCTCGTACGGTCCCTGCGACACCCGGAGTTCGCCGCCGGACAGCTCGACACCGGCTTCTACGACCGCCACCTCGACACCCTCACCGGCGACACCCCCGACCCCACCCCCGCGGCCCTCGCCGCCGCCCTCGCCGAAGCATCCCCCGGCCCGGACGCCCCCCTCGCCACCCGCCTCGGCGGCTGGCGCAACGTCCGCTCCCGGCCGCAGACCCGCCGCTACACCACGGCCGGCACCGAGGTCGAGGTCCAGTACCACCCCGTGAACCACCCCGGAATCCGGGTCCTGGCCACCACCCCCGCCCTCGTCACCCTCGAAATCGAGGGCATCCGAAGGGCGTTCCACGTGAAACAAAATTCGAACGAGATCTACGTGGACTCCGCCCTCGGCGCCCACACCTTCACCCGCGTCCCCCGCTTCCCGGACCCCCAGGACCGCACGGAACCGGGCTCGCTGCTCGCCCCCATGCCCGGCACCGTCGTCCGCGTCGCCGAGGGCCTCACCCCCGGCACCCCCGTCACCGCAGGCCAACCCCTGCTCTGGCTGGAGGCCATGAAGATGGAACACCGCATCCTCGCTCCCGCCTCCGGCACGCTCACCGCGCTCCACGTCGCCACCGGCCAACAGGTCGAGTTCGGCGCCCTGCTCGCCGTAGTCCAGGAGGAACCGCAGTCATGAGCCCCACCATCGAGTCCACCGAACACAAGGCCCTGCGCACCGCCGTCGCCGCCCTCGGACAGCGCTACGGCCGCGAGTACCTCGCGCGCGTCGCCCGCGAGGGCGGCCACCCCGACGAACTGTGGGCCGACGCCGCGAAGCTCGGCTACCTCGGGGTCAACCTCCCCGATGAGTACGGCGGCGGAGGCGGCGGCATCGCCGAACTCTCCATCGTCCTGGAAGAACTCGGAGCCGCCGGCTGCCCCCTCCTCATGATGGTCGTCTCGCCCGCCATCTGCGGCACGGTCATCGCCCGCTTCGGCACGGACGACCAGAAGCAGGCCTGGCTGCCCGGCCTCGCCGACGGCAGCCGCACCATGGCCTTCGGCATCACCGAACCCGACGCCGGATCCAACTCCCACCGCATCACCACCACGGCCCGCCGCGACGGCGACGACTGGATCCTCACCGGCCGCAAGGTCTTCATCTCCGGCGTCGACATCGCCGACGCCACCCTCATCGTCGGCCGCACCGAAGACGCCCGCACCGGCAGCCTCAAGCCCTGCCTGTTCATCGTGCCGCGCGACGCCCCCGGCTTCGGCCGCACGGTCATCGACATGGAACTGGCCGCCGCCGAGAAGCAGTTCGAGCTCACCCTCGACGAGGTACGGCTGCCGTCGTCCGCGCTCGTCGGAGACGAGGACGCGGGCCTCCTCCAGCTGTTCGCCGGCCTCAACCCCGAGCGGATCATGACGGCCGCCTTCGCCATCGGAATGGGCCGCCACGCCCTGGCCAAGGCCGTCGACTACGCGAAGACCCGCCAGGTCTGGAAGCAGCCCATCGGCGGCCACCAGGCTGTGGCCCACCCGCTGGCCCAGGCCCACATCGAGCTGGAACTGGCCCGCCTGATGATGCAGAAGGCGGCCCGCCTGTACGACGAGGGGGACGACATGGGGGCGGGCGAGGCGGCGAACATGGCCAAGTACGCCGCCGGGGAGGCCTGCGTCCGCGCGGTGGACCAGGCGGTCCACACCCTCGGCGGCAACGGCCTCACCCGCGAATACGGCCTGGCCTCCCTCATCACCGCCTCCCGCGTGGCCCGCATCGCCCCGGTCAGCCGGGAGATGATCCTGAACTTCATCTCCCACCAAACCCTGGGCCTCCCCAAGTCGTACTGACCGGATCCCCTGCGGGGTGGCTCGGTGGTGTTCAGCTGGATTTTGCCCTTGCCGGGCGGGGCGCCTCAATCGCCGGCGGGGCTGGGTGGTGCGGGGTGGTGCGGGGCCCCGCACGAGGGTCTCCTCGGCTCGGCGCGTGCGGCCACGTCCCGGCAAGACGGCCCGGGTCGCGCCTCGTCCTGCGGGGACCCTCCTGCGTGTCCCCGCCCCACGCCGGGGCTTCGACGGTACGGCCCGAGGGGTGGGGGGACGGGGTGGGGTGTCCCCGCAGGACGAGCGCGCAACCCCGCCCCACAACCGAGACATGCCAGTAAGGCGCGACCCGAGGAGACACCCCGCCCCGGCCCCCCGCCCCGACCCCCACCCGCCACCGAGACACAAGCCCCGCCCATCAAGCCCCGCCGGCGTTTGAGGCGCAGCCCCGGGCGCAGCCCGAGCCGTAGCCCCACACCGCCGAGCGACCCCGCAGGGGAACCGGCCCCGCCGGCGTTTGAGGCGCCCTGCCCGGGCCGCGCCCGGTAGACGGCCCAGGCCGAAGCGAGCCGCGCACCACACGGGCACGTACCCTCCCCGGAGGGGCGAAGTACCCCCATCCGCACACCACTCCGGAGGAGACATGGCCCCACTCGTGCACGCCGCCCAGGCGACCGGCATCGCCACCCTCGCCCTGGACTCCCCGGGCAACCGCAACGCCCTTTCCGCCGACCTCGTCGCAGAACTCCGCACCGCCCTGGCCACCGCGGCCGCGGATCCCGCCGTCCGGGCCCTCGTCCTCACCCACACCGGCAACACCTTCTGCGCCGGCGCCGACCTCAAGTCCCCTTGCGATCCGGCCGACTTCCTCGCCCTGCTCCGCGAGATCGCCGAGCTGCCGAAGCCCGTGGTCGCCCGGGTCACCGGACACGTCCGGGCCGGTGGCCTCGGGCTGCTCGGTGTCTGCGACATCGCCGCCGCCGGACCGCGGTCCTCGTACGCCTTCACCGAGACCCATCTGGGCCTGGCCCCCGCCGTGATCTCCATGCCGCTGCTGCCGCGCCTCGACCCGCGCGCCGCCGCCCGCTACTTCCTCACCGCCGAGGCCTTCGACGCCGCCGAGGCCGCCCGGATCGGGCTGCTCACCCTGCACGGCGAGGACGTGGACGCGGCCCTGGAGCCCGTACTCGCGGGCCTGCGCAAGGCCTCCCCGCAGGGGCTGGCCGCGACCAAGGCGCTGACCTCCGCCGCCGTACGGGAGGCCCTCACCCGTGACGGTTCCCGCCTCACCGAGCTGTCCGCCGGACTCTTCGCCTCCGACGAGGCCCGCGAAGGCATCACCGCCCGCTTCGAGCGCCGGGAACCGTCATGGTCACTGTGACGGGCCCCAAGCAGGCGCGTAGCCGCGTCACCCGCCGCCACCTCCTGGAGGCGGCCGTGTCCTGCCTGGCGGAGCACGGCTGGGCCGGGTCGACCGTCTCGGTCGTCGCCGAACGGGCCGGGGTCTCGCGCGGCGCCGCCCAGCACCATTTCCCGACCCGCGAGGACCTGTTCACCGCGGCCGTCGAGTATGTCGCCGAGGAACGGTCCACCGCCCTGCGCGACCTCTTCCACGCCGGCCCGGCCGCCCGCCCCGTCGTGGTGGAGGCACTGGTCGACCTGTACACCGGCGCCCTCTTCCGGGCCGCGCTCCAGTTGTGGGTGGCCGCTTCCAACGAGGAGCAGCTGCGGCCCCAGGTCACCGAACTGGAGGCCCGGGTGGGCCGCGAGACCCACCGCATCGCCGTCGAGCTGCTGGGCGCGGACGAGTCGGTGCCGGGCGTACGGGAGACGGTGCAGGGCCTGCTGGACATGGCGCGGGGGCTCGGTCTGGCCAATGTGCTCACCGACGACACGGCCCGCCGGGCCCGGGTGGTCGCCCAGTGGTCCCGGATCCTGGACGCGGCCCTCGGCTGAGTCGGCGGGAACGAGAAGGGCGCCGCACCCCGCTCGCGGGATACGGCGCCCTGTACGTGCAGCTGTTACGCGGTCTCGGCGATGTCCGCGTACCCCTCGATCTCCTGCGGGTTGCGCCGGCCCGGCCCGATGTAGCGGGCCGAGGGCCGGACGAGGCGGCCGGTGCGCTTCTGCTCCAGGATGTGCGCCGACCAGCCGGCGGTCCGGGCGCAGCTGAACATCGACGTGAACATGTGCGCCGGAACCTCGGCGAAGTCGAGCATGATCGCGGCCCAGAACTCCACGTTCGTGGCGAGCACGCGGTCCGGGCGGCGCGCGTGCAGCTCTTCCAGCGCGGCCTTCTCCAGTGCGGCGGCGACCTCGTAGCGCGGTGCGTCGAGTTCCTTGGCCGTGCGCCGCAGCACGCGGGCGCGGGGGTCCTCGGCGCGGTAGACGCGGTGCCCGAAGCCCATCAGGCGCTCGCCCTTGTCGAGGGCCTTCTTCACGTAGGCGACGGCGTCGCCGGTGCGTTCGATCTCCTCGATCATGCCGAGGACGCGGGAGGGTGCCCCGCCGTGCAGCGGTCCGGACATGGCGCCGACCGCGCCGGACAGTGCGGCGGCGACGTCCGCGCCGGTCGACGCGATGACCCGTGCGGTGAAGGTGGAGGCGTTCATGCCGTGCTCGGCGGCCGAGGTCCAGTACGCGTCGACGGCCTTGACGTGCCGCGGGTCCGGCTCGCCCCGCCAGCGGATCATGAACCGTTCGACGACGGACTCGGCCTTGTCGATCTCCCGCTGCGGCACCATGGGCAGGCCCTGGCCGCGGGCGGACTGGGCGACGTACGACAGGGCCATGACGGCCGCGCGTGCGAGGTCGTCGCGGGCGGTCTGCACGTCGATGTCCAGCAGCGGTTTCAGACCCCACACGGGGGCGAGCATCGCGAGCGCGGACTGGACGTCGACACGGATGTCACCGGAATGGACCGGGATGGGGAAGGGCTCGGCGGCCGGCAGGCCCGGGTTGAATGCACCGTCGACCAGCAGGCCCCAGACGTTCCCGAAGGAGACGTGGCCGACGAGGTCTTCGATGTCGACGCCCCGGTAGCGGAGCGACCCGCCTTCCTTGTCGGGCTCGGCGATCTCCGTCTCGAACGCGACGACCCCTTCGAGCCCGGGTACGAAGTCGGACATCAGGCGGCTCCTCAGATAGTGCGAACACGCGCGGCTCCCGGCGTGACTCGCGGTCCGGCGCGGTCATCCCCGTTGATGCCCGGCACGGCCGTCGGTCACCCGCTCGGGGACCTACGGACCGGCCCCAAGATTTTGGCCGTTCCGCCCCGACTGCGGAAGCGTGACATACGGCACACCGTCACCGGTCCGGCTGCGGCAGGATGGCGAGCGTGACCGATCAGGACATTGACCCCGCCATGATGCGCAAGCAGTACCGCTCGGAGATCGTCGACGAGGGGAGTCTCGCCGAGAATCCGATGGACCAGTTCGCCCTCTGGTTCCAGCAGGCCGCCGACTCGCACCTCTTCGAACCGAACGCGATGGTCGTATCGACGGCCACGCCCGACGGGCGGCCCAGTTCACGGACGGTGCTGATGAAGCAGTTCGACGGCCGGGGCTTCGTCTTCTTCACCAACTACGCCTCCCGCAAGGGCCGCGAAGTGGCCGAGAACCCGCACGTCGCGCTGCTCTTCCCGTGGCATCCGATCGCCCGCCAGGTGATCGTCACCGGTACGGCGGCCCGGATCGGCCGCGACGAGACGGCGGCGTACTTCCGTTCCCGCCCGCACGGCTCCCAGCTGGGTGCCTGGGCGAGCGAGCAGTCCAGCGTGATCGGATCGCGTGCGGAGCTGGACCGGCGCTACACCGAGCTGGAGGCCCGCTACCCGGAGGGCGAGCAGGTGCCGGTGCCGCCGGAGTGGGGCGGCCTGCGGGTGGTCCCGGAGGCGGTGGAGTTCTGGCAGGGCCACGAGAACCGCCTGCACGACCGCCTGCGCTATGTCCTGGACGGGGACAAGTGGCACGTGGAGCGGCTCTGCCCATAGGGCCGGCGGGAAACGCAGACGACCCGCGGGCTCGGGTTTCTCTCCTGCAGTGAGAGAAGCCGGCCGGACGTACCGGCGAGCCCGCGGGTCGGGTGACTGCTTGGGATTGGCGCCGGGCGATTCCGCCGGGCACCGCACTGGGTGCGCTACTGACGACGGGCCCTAGCCCGCAGCCACCTCACGCGTCCGGTTTCCGTACATTTCGGGAACCACCTCCCTTCCTGTGTAAGTCAGAGCCTAGGCAGGCTCGCCGACGGTCACAAGCGTTTTATTTCTCGATCATCGCGAGCGAGGATGCCGCCACGATGCCCGCGTCCCGGAGCCGCAGCTGGGGGCCGGACGCCGTCACGTACGCCTACCGCACCGAAGGTCGGCGCGTCCTGCTGCTGTGCGTGGACGACGAGGAGCTCCCGGCTCTGGAGCCGGAGCTCGCCTTCCTGCGGGCGCCCCTGGCGCGGCAGCGGAGCACCGGCCACGAGGTCCTCGGCAACGGCTTCCGACAGGATTTCCCGCCCCCAATCCGTCGAAAGCGGTGTGGGGTGCGTCACGTTCCAGTTCAATGATCTGACGTGCCGCACACGCGAACACCTGCGGGGGGTGCCAGGTGAGTGCTTACGGACGTGACGAGACCGCCGACGATCTGCTCGCGGCGCTGTTGGACGGGATGGACGCCGCCTTGTGCGCGTTCGACTCCGACGGCGTGATCACCCACTGGAACCGGGAGGCCGAGCGGATCCTCGGGTGGACCGCCGCCGAGGCCGTGGGGCGCAAGGGGTTCGAGGGGTGGGCGGTGCGGGCCGCCGACGCGCATGACGTCCAGGAACGGCTGATGTCCGCCCAGCACGTGCCCGGCCGGCAGGTGCACGAGTTCGCGCTCCTGACCAAGGACGGCGGGCGCGTCCTCGTACGGACCCAGTCCGCCGGGGTGCCGGGCGCGGACGGGAAGCCCGCCGGCGTGTACTGCGCCTTCAGCGAGGTGCACGCCCAGATCGACCTGGAACGCTCCATCGCGCTGAGCGAGGCCCTGATGGAGGACGCCTCGTGGGGTGTGGTCCTGGTCGATGTCGACCTGCGGCCCGCCGTCGTCAACGCGCACGCCGCACGGGCCTTCGGGACCGGCCGCACCGCACTGCTCGGGCGGCCCCTGGGGGAACTGCTGACCCAGGGCGTCGAGGAGCTGGAGGGCGCGCTCCAGCACGTGCTCGCAGAGGGGGCCCCGCCCGCCCCGGTGGAGATGTGGGTGTCGGTGCGCACGCCGGAGGGGGTGCGGCGCAGGTGCTGGCGGTGCGGGTTCCTGCGGCTGGCCTCGCCGCTCGCGGAGGAGCCGGTGCCGTTGGGCGTCGGCTGGCTGTTCCAGGACGTCACCGAGGCCCGGCAGGAGCAACTGGACACCGCGCAGCTGCGGTTCCGTTCGCACCAGCTCCACCGTGCGGGGCGGGCCGCCGCCGAGTGTGAGGACCCGGCCGAGGCGGCCGCCGTCCGCCTGGACTTCGCCCTCGCCGGCTTCGCCGAGCACGCGCTGCTGGACGTACTGGACCCCACGGCCGACCCCGAGCGGCACAGGCTCGTACGGTCCGCGGCGTCGCCGCCGGCGCTGCCGGGCCCCGGGTCGATCCCCGTCGGGTACGTGGCCGGGCACCCGGCGCTGCAGGCCCTGGACCGGATCGGTTCGGTGCGCACCAGCGCCCCGCGGGGGGAGGCGGACGCTGAGTGGGCGCGCCTGCGCCGGTGGCCCGAGGGCGCCGCGCATGTGCTGTGCACGGTGCTGCGCAGTCGGGGGCGGACGCTGGGGGTGCTGACGTTCCTGCGCGGGCCCTCGCGGGTGGCCTTCGAGCGTCCGGACGCGGCGTACGCGGAGGAGGTCGCGGCCCGGGTCGCGGCCGACCTGGACCTGGCGGCGGGTCCGGGTGGCCGCCACCCGGAGGGCACGGACTGAGGGGCCGACGGGCCGACTGGCCGTCGGGCCGGGGGCGGCTCAGTGCCGGAAGAAGATCCGGTCGCCGTACTCCTGCATCACGCGGCCGTTCCATTCGTGGCCGCCGTCGACGTTGCCGGAGCGCAGCAGCGGGGGTTCGACCCCGCGGGCGGCGAGCTCGCCGGCCGCCGCCGCCATGACCGCCTGCATGATCGCGCTGGTCACGACGGTGGAGGCGGGGGCGAAGGGCGCGTCGATGCCGTCGATGCTCAGCTCGGCGTCACCGACGGCGATCTTGCTGTCGAGGACGACGTCGCAGTGGTCCTTGAGGAAGGTGCCGGACAGGTGCCGGGACTTGGTCTCGGTCGCGTACGCCACGGAGGTCACGCCGATGACCTTGAGGCCGATGGCGCGGGCGTTCATCGCCATCTCGACGGGCAGGGCGTTGCGCCCGGAGAGGGAGATGATCACGAGGACGTCGCCGTCGGCGGCGGGGCTGCTGTCGAGGACGGCGCCGGCCAGGCCGTCGACCCGTTCCAGGGCGCTGCCCAGGGTCGCGGGCATGACGTCGATGCCGACCGTGCCCGGGACGGCGAGGAAGTTCATCAGGGCGAGGCCGCCGGCCCGGTAGACGACGTCCTGGGCGGGCAGTGAGGAGTGTCCGGCGCCGAAGGCGAAGAGCCGGTTGCCGGTGGCGACCGCGTCGGCGATGAGGGAGCCGGCCTCGGAGATGTGCGCGGCCTCCTCGTCCCGTACCCGCTCCAGCAGACCGATGGCGGCATCGAAGAACTGACCGGCCAGCTTGCTCTCGCTCATACGCCGATGGCCCTTCCAGAGGTGGGGGAGCGTCCGTGTCCGCCGCTCACCGTGCGGTCTGGACCAAGGGCGTGTCAATACGAACGTCAATCCCGCGACGAAAGCTCTGGTCGCGGGGCCCGGACATCCCCGGACGATCTTCCCGGGGATGTCCGGGAGATGTCCGGGAGCGGTCTTGACCGACGGCACGGGACGGTTGTCGGCCCGATGCGTCAGAATTGGGGGCAGGGCCAGCGCACGCAATCCGAGGGGCACGAATGTCCGGACTGATCGATACCACGGAGATGTATCTCCGCACCATCCTCGAGCTGGAAGAGGAAGGCGTGGTCCCCATGCGCGCCCGTATCGCGGAGCGGCTCGATCAGAGCGGTCCGACGGTGAGCCAGACGGTGGCGCGCATGGAGCGCGACGGCCTGGTGGCCGTCGCCAGCGACCGCCACCTGGAGTTGACGGAGGAGGGGCGCCGACTGGCTACGCGGGTCATGCGCAAGCACCGACTCGCGGAGTGTCTGCTCGTCGACGTCATCGGCCTGGAGTGGGAGCAGGTGCACGCGGAGGCCTGCCGGTGGGAGCACGTGATGAGCGAGGCGGTGGAGCGGCGGGTGCTGGAACTGCTGCGTCACCCGACCGAGTCGCCGTACGGGAACCCGATCCCGGGGCTGGAGGAGCTGGGTGAGAAGGCCGAGGCGGACCCGTTCCTCGAGGACGGGATGGTCAGTCTGTCCGAGCTCGACCCGGGCACGGAGGGCAAGACCGTGGTCGTCCGGCGGATCGGCGAGCCGATCCAGACGGATGCCCAGCTGATGTATACGCTCCGGCGGGCGGGCGTGCAGCCCGGCTCGGTGGTGAGCGTGACCGAGTCTCCGGGTGGTGTGCTGGTCGGCAGCGGTGGTGAGGCTGCCGAGCTGGACGTGGAGGTCGCCTCGCACGTGTTCGTGGCGAAGCGCTGACCCCCCGGCGCGTCGGCGTTCGCGTCGGCGTGGAGCGGATGTGTCCGATGGACGGTTCTGTGCGAGCCGTGACCTGGGGGGTCCTGCCCCACGGGTCGTGACCCGTACGGATGACCGGCCCTTGGTGTGGGCGGTCCCGGCGCCTTTCGGCGCCGGGACCGATCCTCCCCTTGGTGACCTGGAGCCCCGAGCTCTCAAGGTCGTCCCCTCGGACCGTCTTCCCCGAGCGGCCCGCCTCCCTGTTGAAAGGATCTCCATCGGCAGGGGCGGCCAATCCTTGAGCAAGGTCACTCGAAAGAGCGGTGTTGTGGGCGAGAAACCCGTTTTCGAATACGGGTTCGATAGTCTGGCGGGGAGCGAAGGGGGTGCATCTGCGGTGGTACAGCGCGTCGATGTGACAGGGGCCGACGGTGTCCGCCTGGCCGCCTGGGAGTTCCGCGAAGCAGAGGCAGAGCCCGACACCCGCCCCGGAGTGCTGTTACTGCACGGCCTGATGGGCCGCGCCTTCCACTGGGCCGGTACCGCCCGCTGGCTCCGCGAGCGCCGCCGCGTCGTGGCCCTGGACCAGCGCGGGCACGGCCAGAGCGGCCGCCCGCCCGCCGCCCCCGACGGCACCCCCACCGCCCTGGGTCGCGAGGCCTTCGTGGCCGACGCCGAAGCGGTCGTCGAGCAGCTCGGCCTCGCCCCCGTGACGCTGATCGGCCACTCGATGGGCGCCCTCACCGCCTGGCAGCTCGCGGCCCGCCGCCCGGAGCTGGTCGAGGCCGTGGTCATCTGCGACATGCGCGCCTCCGCCCTGGGCGCGGCCTCCCAGCAGGAATGGGAGGAGTGGTTCCACCACTGGCCGCTGCCCTTCCCCACCCAGGACGCGGCCCGCCGCTGGTTCGGCGAGGACGACCCCCGGGTGGAACGTCCCGACCCCGGCCGCGGCGCCTTCTTCGCCGAGGTCATGCACGAGGCCGCGGACGGCTGGCGCCCGGTCTTCTCCCGCCGCCAGATGCTGACGGCCCGCGAGACCTGGGTCCACGACGCGCACTGGGAGGAGCTCGCCCAGGTCCGCTGCCCGACCCTGGTGGTCCGCGGCCTGGACGGCGAACTGGGCCGGGCCGAGGCCCAGGAGATGGTTCGCGTCCTCCCGGCAGGCCAGTACGCGGAGATCCCCGACGCGGGCCACTACCTCCACTACGACCAGCCGACGGCCTGGCGCGACGTCCTGGAACCCTTCCTCGACGGCATCAAGGCCGAAGCCCCCTGACCGAGGCGACGCCTGCGCCCCTCCCGCACCGGGAGGGGCGCGACGGTCAGCGGATCCGAACGTCCCGATCTCCCGGTCGACCCCCTCCTCGTACGGGTCGACCCCTGCCCGGCCCGCTCTGTCAGCGGTCTGTCAGCGGGCTGTTCAGGGGCTGTCAGGGGGCGGCCCCATGGTGACGGTGTCGCCAGGCCAGCACCCCGAAACGAGGAACCCCGATGAACGCCGTCGCCGCCCTGCAGCTCCTGATCGCCCTCGCCTTCCTGAGCATTCCCGTGGTCCGCAGCCGCTACGGCGCCCGCGCCCAGGCCGCCGTCGAGGCCGAGTTGGGGCGCCAAGGGGTGCGCACCGGCGTCATGGCCGAGAACGGCATGCGGCTCGACGCCGGCGGGCACGAGACCTGGGCCCCCGTCGGGATCGCCACGGCCCTGCTCCTGCCCGCCGTCCTCGGGATCGCCGGCAGCTCCTGGAGCGGCACGCTGACCTGGGTCGTCCAGCCGCTCGTCATCCTCGTGAACTGCGTGATCCTCTACTCGAACCTGACCGCCGTGCCGTCCGTGACCGCCGCCTTCGCCCGGTCCGGGGACGCCGAACTGCAGCGCATCGACGTCCGGGCCATGCTCCGTGCCGCCGAGGACGGCTTCCCCGACTGGGTGATGCCCTACCTCCAGAACCTCCGGCACGTCGTCGTGTTCGCGGGCTCCATCGCCGTACTGGTCCTGCTCGCCGCCCACTGACACCGGACCCACGGCAACGGGCCGGCCTCCGCCCCCACGAGGGGAGGGAGGCCGGCCCGTTCCGGCGTGGTGACAGCCGACAGCCGACAGCCGACGGTCGACGGTCAGCGGTCGGGCGTCGGCGGTCAGCCCTTGCTGACCGCCCAGAGGATCTCCGGAAGCTGCCGCGCCACCTTCGGGGCCGAGAGCCGCAGGCCCGCCCACGTGGCCAGCACACCCCACACCACACCCAGCGGGAGCACGATCCAGGAGAGGCCCTGGTGGTCACCCACCTCGAACCAGACCGTCAGGGCGATCACCGGGGCGGAGATCACCGCCGAGACCAGCAGCCCGGCGAAGATGCCCGCCCAGGCGAGCCCGCCCTGACCGGGGGCGACGTTCTTGAAGGCGCCGTCCGACGGGATCGAGTACGGGAAACGGGCCGAGGCCAGGGCGCCCGTGCAGAGCATCGAGCCCAGCAGCGCCAAGGCCAGGCCGGTGGCCGCCGGGAGGGCCGACCAGTCACCGATCACCGCGGCCGTGACCACGGTGACCAGGACCGTGAACGGAACGGTGACCAGGGCCAGCGCGGCGGCCCGCGCCCGCAGTTCCACGTACGCGTCCCGCGTGGAGGAGATGGTCTGCGCGACCATCCAGAAGGCGGAGGTGTCCTGGCCGAACTGGTTGTACATCTGCATGCCGAGCATGCCCGCGCCGAAGCAGCCGAGGTAGACGGAGCCCGTGCCCTGGAGGGCGTTGAAGACCGGGATGATCAGGCCGATCGCCAGCGCGGTCACCCAGCCCGCCTTGGTCTTCGGGTCGCGGACGGCATAGCGCAGCGTGCGCTGCATGGTCGCGCCCGTCCGGCCGCCGGGCAGCAGGGACCACAGCCCGCCCGCCCCACGGTCCTTCATCGGCCGGGCGGCCGTGATGGTCGAGCCGTCCGGGGTGACCATCAGCTTGGTCAGGCTCCGCTCCCAGAACCACAGGAGGCCGGCCAGGGCGGCCAGGGTCAGGGCCAGTTGGGCGGCCGCCACCCCGTACGCGCCCTCGCTCGCCGAGTCCACCATGCCGACGGCGGTCGCCGGCGGCAGCCAGCGCACCACGGCCTCGACGGGCTCCAGGGAGGCGAGCCCACCCGCCTCGAACAGGCTCTGGCCGGCGAAGTTGGCCAGCTGCCCGCCCACGGCGATCAGCAGACCGCTGAGCACGGCCAGGTCGCGCCCCTTGCGGCTGGTCAGCAGCCGCACGTTGGCCGTGGCCACGGCCCGCGCGAGGGTCACGCAGCCGAGCACCAGCAGGGGCGCGGCCACCACGGCCGCCACCGCGCCGGCGGCGCCGCGCGCGACGGCCAGTACGGAGCCGACGGCCAGGCACAGCGTGAACAGCGGCCCGATGCCGACCAGTGAGGAGGCGAGGAGGGCCCGTACGAGCGGACGCGGGCGCAGCGGCAGCATCACCAGCCGGCTCGGGTCGAGGGTCTCGTCGCCGGTGGGGAAGAACAGCGGCATGAAGGCCCAGCCGAGGGCCAGGACGGCGGCCAGCAGGACGACGGCGGTGCCCGCGTGGGCGTTCCCGTGCAGCAGGGCCAGGCCGAGCGTCACGAAGAAGCCGACGATCAGGGCGAGGGCGAGTGTCGAGAAGTAGGCGGCCTTGCGCTTCGAGGAGCCCTTCAGGCCGTTGCGCAGCAGCGACAGCTTGAGGCGGACGAAGACCGAGGTCAGGGAGATCGACGCGGCGGACGAGGCTCCGGCCGTTCCGGCGGTTCCGGCGGACCTTGCGGGTCCGGTGGCGGAGGTGGTCACCGTGCCGGCCGGGCCGGCGGCGGGGTCGGCGGGCGAGGCGGGCGAGGTCATCGCGATCCCGCCCCGGAGCCGCCGCCGAGCCACTCCAGCGAGTCCCCGGCCGCGTCGCGCCCGTGCGCCCCGACCAGTTCGAGGAAGGCGGCCTGCAGCGAGGGCGCGGAGCCCCGTACGTCGGCCAGCGGGCCCGCGGCGCGGATCCGACCGGCGGCCATCACGGCCACCCAGTCGCACAGCGACTCGACGAGCTCCATCACGTGGGAGGAGAAGATGACCGTGGCACCGGAGGCCGTGTAGCGCTCCAGCACCCCGCGGATGGTCTGCGCCGACACCGGGTCGACGCCCTCGAACGGCTCGTCCAGGAAGAGCACTTCGGGGTTGTGCAGCAGGGCGGCCGCCAGGCCGATCTTCTTGCGCATACCGGTCGAGTAGTCCACGACCAGCTTGTGCTGCGAGCCCGCGAGGTCGAGGACGTCCAGCAGCTGCGTCGCCCGCTTGTCGGTCTCCTCGCCCGGCAGCCCCCGCAGCCGGCCCATGTAGCCGAGGAGTTCGCGGCCCGACAGTCGCTCGAAGAGCCGCAGACCCTCGGGCAGTACGCCGATCCGCGCCTTCACCTCGGTAGGGTCGGCCCACACGTCGAGCCCGGCGACGTGGACCCGCCCCATGTCGGGGCGGAGCAGGCCGGTCACCATCGACAGCGTGGTCGTCTTGCCCGCCCCGTTCGGGCCCACCAGTCCGATGAACTGTCCGGCGGGCAGCTCCAGGTCGATCCCGGCGACGGCAACCTGCTCGCCGAACCGCTTCCACAGACCTTCCACCCGCACGGCGGGCGGCGCGGATCGCGCGCCACCCGTTCCGTATGTCCCACCCGTCGCATCGCCCTGGTCCGGCATGCGCCTGCCTCTCATCACGTCCCCGTTGGTCGTTCCTTCTTCACCATAGGAGGAGGGGGAGAGGCTTGAGCAGTTACGTATGTCATCAGTTTTCGCCCTGATTTCGCATGTCCGGCGGGCGGTTCGGGCGGGCCGGGCGGGCTGTTCAGGGGCGCGGTCGGGCGGGCGCGTGCCGCGCGTCGGTCAGCCCTGGCGGCGCTTGCGTTCCGCCGCGGCCTCGCTGCCGCACGCGTACGCCAGCGCGTCGATCAGCTCCTCCGTGTCCGGCAGCCACCGGTTCGCCGGCGTGGGTCGCCGCGCCCACTGGACCGAGCCCCGGCCGCCGAAGCGGGTGGGTGGCGCCGCCACGTACTCGCCCTCGCCCCGCGTCACCAGGTCGATCGTGGCGGCCGTCCAGCCCAGCTTGCGCACCAGGTCGGGCACCTTTGCGCCGGCACCCGGCAGGACGAAGAACAGCATCCGGTGGTCGGGGGTGAGGGTGACCGGCCCGAGGGTGCGCTCCATCCGCTCCAGCCGGGCCAGCGCGAGGAATCCGGCCGACTCGGGCACGTCCAGCGCGTCGAAGGTCCGGCCCGTGGGCAGGAGGATCGAGGCCGGCGGGTGCTTCGCCCAGATCCGTCGGACCTGCACGGCGCTGCCGGTGGCCTGCGCCGCCCAGTCCTTCACCGCCGGGTGGGCGCCGGGTGCCGGGCAGTCCGCGGCCGCGCAGGAGCACAGCTCGCGACCGTCCGCGGGCTCCAACCAGGTGCCGGCGAAGACATCCCAGTGCCGTTCTTCCGCGTACCGCACGGCATGGTCCAGCAGCTGCTCGCCGCGCTGCTTGGGGATGGGTGCGGTCTCCGTGACTCCGATGGTCTCTTCCACGCCCATCACAACTCCTCGGGTCACCCGGGGTTACGGGCGTAAACCAAGGGGCGGGCGGAGCATCGATCCTGCATACGGGGCGCACTGGTGCACGTGTGGGGGCGCGTAGGAGGTCGGGGCGCCGGAGTTGGGTAGCGACACGACGCAGAGCGGAAGATTCTCCGCACATCAGGCGGGAAGTGATCATTCCAACGGATCACCCGCGGTCAGCAGGGGGTTTTCATGGCAGCCAGGCCTCTCGTCGCCCGCCAGCCGAACGAACGGCTGCAGGCGCTCATCCAGGAAGCCGGGTGCTCCAACGCCGGGCTCGCCCGGCGCGTGAACATGTGCGGGGCCGAGCACGGCCTCGATCTCCGCTACGACAAGACCTCCGTGGCCCGGTGGTTGCGCGGCCAGCAGCCGCGCGGCCGGGCTCCCGGAATCATCGCCGAGGCGCTCGGGCGCAAACTGGGCCGGACCGTCACCATCGACGAGATCGGCATGGCCAACGGGAAGAACCTCGCCTCCGGTGTCGGCCTGCAGTTCTCCCCGACCGTCATCGGCGCCATCGAGCAGGTCTGCGAGCTGTGGCGCAGCGACGTCGGCCGCCGCGACTTCCTCGCCGGCTCCAGCGTGGCCGCCTCCGCGCTCGTGGAGCCGAGCCGTGACTGGCTGATCACCGGGGCCGACACCCAGGTCGCCCGCAGCGGTGGTTCCCGGGTCGGCATGTCGGACGTGGAGGCGGTCCGCGCGACCACCGAGGCCCTCAAGGACCTCGACCACCGCTTCGGCAGCGGGCACGTGCGGCCGGTGGTCGTGCACTACCTCAACTCGGTGGTGTCGGGGCTGATCGGCGGCTCGTACCGGGAGCCCGTCGGGCGGGCCCTGTTCGCGGCCGTGGCCCGGCTGACCGAGCTGGCCGGCTACATGGCGGTGGACACGGGCCAGCCGGGCCTGGCCCAGCGCTACTACATCCAGGCGCTACGCCTGGCCCAGGCGGCGGGGGACCGGGCGTACGGGGGCTACGTGCTCGCGGCGTCCATGAGCCACCTCGCCGCCGAACTGGGCAACCCGCGGGAGATCGCGCAGCTGGCCCGGGCCGCCCAGGAGGGGACGCGCGGGCAGGTCACCCCGCGGGTCGAGGCCATGTTCTACGCGGCCGAGGCGCGCGGGCACGCCCTGCTCGGGGACACCCGGGCGACGGCGGTGCTGTCGGGGCGGGCGGTGAGCGCGCTGGAGCGGGCGGAGCCGGAGTCGGGCGACGATCCGGTGTGGATCCGCCACTTCGACGCGGCGTACCTGGCGGACGAGCTGGCGCACTGCCATCGCGACCTGGGTCAGGCGGACGCGGCGGCCAGGCGGGCGGAGGAGGCCCTGCGGGGCCTGCCGGCGGGCAAGGCGCGCCGCAGGGCCATCGGGCTGCTGCTGCTGGCGGCGGCGCAGGTGCAGCAGCGGGAGGTGGAACAGGCCTGTCTGACGGCGACGCAGGCGGCCGAACTGTTGGAGGGGCTCCGCTCGAACCGGGGAGTGGAGTACCTGGACGACTTCCGGACGAGGCTGGAGCCGTACCGGGAGGAGGCGGCGGTGCGGGAGTTCGCGGCGCGGCTGGAGGTGACGGCGTAGGCGGGGTGTCCCGTCCGTCGGGCCCGGCCCGATCGGCGGGACACCCGTAGGGCGAGGCCGGACGGGGTTCGGGGTGCTCTCACGGTGGCGGTGCGTGACGGGGTAGCGTGACCCGACGGTTCCGTAGGGTCGGGCGAGTCGGATAAGGAGTCCCGGTGACGCAGAGCGGACAAGGGGGCGCCCCCCAGCCGGGTGGCCCGTGGGGTCCGGACCCGGCGTCCGGGTACCAGGCGTACCCGGAGCAGCAGGCACCCCAGCAGGCGATGCAGCAGCCGGAACAGCAGCAGCTGCAGCAGCCCGGGGCCGCGTACGGATATCCGCAGGCCTATCCCGGCCCGCAGGCCTATCCCGGCCCGGAGGCCGCGCCCGGTCATGTGGTGGGGCCCGGCTACGAGGGGCCGGGGGATCCGCACGGCTACGGCTACCCGCCGCTGCCCGAGGCCGCGACCCAGTACATTCCGCCGGTCCCGGCCGCGCCCGGCCACGACGAGGCGGCGACGCAGTACATCCCGCCCGTGCCGGCCGCGCCCACGCCCGCGCACGACGAGGCCGCGACGCAGTACATCCCGCCGGTTCCGGCCGCGCCCGCGCACGAGGAGGCGGCGACCCAGTACATCCCGCCGGTCCCCGCCGACCGCGCCGTGGACGGGTTCGACGGGCTCTTCCGGGGAGACGACTCCGCCGGGCACACGCAGCACCTGCCGCCCGTGCAGGAGCCCGTGCTGCGCCGGCCGCCGCAGCGCCCCCAGCCGCAGCGGCCGCAGCAGGCCCAGTACCAGCAGCCGCACCCGCAGCACCAGCAGCCCCACCCGCAGCAGCAGTACGCCCCGCCCCCGCCGCCCCCGGAGACCGGGCGCAAGGTCTCGCCCGCGATCATCGCCGCGGTGGTCATAGGCCTGGCCGTCGTCGGGCTCGGCGTCGGTTCGCTGCTCGCCGACGACAAGCCGCAGAACAACGACCCGGGCGCGGTCGCCGCCGCCCCGACGGCGAGCGGCGGTTCCGCGGCCCCCGGCGGCGAGGCCCCGGTCGACCCGGCGCGCCCGCAGGCCGTCCAGCTGGACAAGGTCCTCGCGGACAGCAACGACAGCCGGGCCGCGGTGATCAAGGCCGTCGAGGACATCAAGGGCTGCAACAACCTCGACCAGGCGGCCGCCGACCTGCGCGACGCGGCCCGCCAGCGCGAGGAGCTGATCACCCGCCTCCAGGAGCTGAAGGTGGACCAGCTCCCGGACCACGCGAAGCTGTCCGCGTCCCTGACCAAGGCCTGGCAGGCCTCGGCGGACGCCGACAACAGCTACGCGGCCTGGGCGGACGACGTCGACGACGACAAGTGCAAGGACGGCAAGGCCAAGTCCACCAAGAACGCCTCCGACGGCAACCGGTCGAGCGGCGAGGCCACGAAGGCCAAGGAGTCCGCCGCGACCATGTGGAACGCGATCGCGGGCAAGTACGGCCTCACCAAGCGGGACAAGTCCCAGCTCTGAGCCAGGCCCGGAGCCCGCGGACCCGGATCCCGGGTCCGCGGGGTCCGCGTCAGGCCATGGGCGGGGCCGTCACCAGGGTCGGGGTCATGTCCAGCGACCGCTCGCCGGGCTGCGCCACGAGGCGCCCGGCCTGCACGATCTGGAAGGTGACCTGTCCGTTGACGATGCGGGGGAAGCCGGCGACGGCGCGCATGTCCTGGTAGCGCCAGCTCAGGTTCGGGGTGAGACCGCCGGTGTTGACCGGCTGCGACTCGTTCAGGGCGCGCTTGACCTTGGGGCCGGTGATCTGCTCGCCCTCCTTGAACCGCTTGAGGATCTCGCTGAGCACCGTGTACGCGATCCAGGTGGTCTGCGCCCCGCTGTCGTCGGGGTCGACGGTGTCGTCGCCGAACGCGAAGTCGGAGACCACCTTCCGCATGGGCTCCCAGAGCGGATCGGCGGCCACCGGGTACCAGCTGGTCAGGTACGCGCCCTCGAAGGGGCTCTCCTTGCCGCCCGTGCGGTCCACCAGGGACTGGCTGACGCTGCCGAGCACGGAGGAGATCTGCGGCTTCTTGCGCTGGGCGTCGGTCCGGCGGAAGGCGTCGAAGAAGGTCTCGGTGCGCTCGCCGAGGACGGCGGTCACGCAGCCCTTCTCCTTTTCCTTCTCCTTGCCGGTGCCGCTGGTGTGCGCGAGGGCCTCGCGGGCCTCCGGTCCGAAGTCGGCCGAATCCTCGGCGGCCCGGATGTCGGAGGCGTCGGCCATCTTGTTGGCCCGCAGCCCGGCGTTGAGGAGGACCGGCAGGGTGTCGCCCGCGAGGGTGTCGGGGCGGACCAGGGCGACCTGGTTGCAGGCCCGGCCCAGCTGGTGGCCGGCGCCCGCGATCAGGACGGGCTGGCCGCCGTTGACCGGGTAGGACAGCGGGGACTGGAACTCCTCGGAGGAGACCCCGTAGCCGCCGATGAAGGGGATGCCCTCGGCCTCCAGCGGTGCCATGAAGGCGCGGCCGTGCTGACTGTAGGAGCCGACGACGGCGATGGCCTTCTCGGCGACGGCCTTGCGGGCGCAGTCGGCGGCGCCGGACGCCGTGTTCTTCTCGTTGCAGGTCAGTACGCGAAGCTTGCGGCCGTTGATCCCGCCCTTGGAGTTCACCCAGCGCTCGTACGCCTTGGCCATGCCGGTCATTCCGGGCATGTTGGTCGCTTTGGTGTCTTCCGGTGCGAAGGTCAGGACGGTGACGGTGCCCTCGGAGCCCCCCGAGCCCCCGGGGATCGTCCCGCATCCGGCGATGAGACACGTACCCAGCGCCGTGGCCACGAAGGTGCGGGAGAGGGACACGACACGTCGCGAGTTGGTCATGTCCATGCACCATTCCGCCCCACCGGTAACTGTCGAGTGAGATGGACACAACATCGGGTGACGTCCAGGTGAATTACGGGGGCGCGATCCCCGTGGGTGGGCGCCTCAAGATCGCGCTGACCAGGAACGTACGATCGAAAGCGTGACATTCGCCCAAGGTTCGACGAACCCTTCCCGACGCGGTGGCCGCTCCTCCACCATGGGCGGCATGCCCCTCAACGACATGCCCTGGTGGCGCTGGCGCTGCAACGTGCGCTCGGCGCTGCACATGCTCTCCGACCCGGTCTTCCACGAGGACACCTGGCTGACCGGCGACGAGGCGTACGGCGACATCACCGACGCCGTGTACCGGCTCGTCGAGGACACCTGGCTCGACAGCTGGTCCGCCGAGAAGTACGTCGGCACGATCTTCCGCGACTCCCAGGAGGCGGCCGTCGTCGACCTCGCCGTGCTAAGGGTGCTCCGCATCCTCCACCAGGTCGGGCCCGACGCCCCCGTCTCCGCCTACCTGGAGCACCACGCGTGGCCCGAGGCGGTACGTGCCGCGCGCGAGGCCCACGTACGGCTCGCGGAAGCCGACGGCGACGACCCCGACGTGCGACCCACGTCGCTCGATGCGTTGAAGATCCTCACCCGCGCGGTGTGAAAGGCTGTGCGGTCATGAGCGACCCGCACACCGAGGCCCAGGCCCAGCCCCAGTACGTCCTGACCATGTCCTGCCCCGACAAGCAGGGCATCGTGCATGCCGTGTCGAGTTACCTCTTCATGACCGGATGCAACATCGTGGACAGCCAGCAGTTCGGAGACCGGGAGACCGGACTCTTCTTCATGCGGGTGCACTTCGAGGCCGAGCCCCCGGTGACGGTCGAGAAGCTGCGCGCCAGCTTCGCCGCGATCGGCGACTCCTTCAAGATGGACTGGCAGATCCACCGCTCCGAGGAGCGCATGCGGATCATCCTCATGGTGTCCAGGTTCGGGCACTGCCTGAACGACCTGCTGTTCCGCTCCAGCATCGGCGCCCTGCCGGTCGAGATCGCGGCCGTGGTCTCCAACCACACCGATTTCGCCGAACTGGTCGGCTCCTACGACATCCCGTTCGTGCACATTCCCGTCACCAAGGACACCAAGCCGGAGGCGGAGGCGCAGCTGCTGGAGCTGGTGCGCGCCGAGAACGTCGACCTGGTCGTCCTGGCGCGCTACATGCAGGTGCTCTCCGACAAGCTGTGCACCGAACTGAGCGGGCGGATCATCAACATCCACCACTCGTTCCTGCCGAGCTTCAAGGGCGCGAAGCCGTACCACCAGGCGCACGCGCGAGGTGTGAAGCTGATCGGCGCGACCGCGCACTACGTGACGGCGAACCTCGACGAGGGGCCGATCATCGAGCAGGAGGTCGAGCGGGTGGGCCACGAGGTGACGCCGGACCAGCTGGTGGCGATCGGCCGGGACGTGGAGTGCCAGGCGCTCGCGCGCGCGGTGAAGTGGCACAGCGAGCACCGCGTACTGCTCAACGGCGCCCGCACGGTCGTCTTCGCGTAGCCGCCACGGCCACGACGGCGCCTACCCCAACCAGCCTCGCCGGCGTTCGGTGCACACAGCCGTGGTGGCGCGCATGAACCAGCCTCGCCGGCGTTTGAGGCGCGGGGTCCGGGGCAGCGCCCCGGGAAGCCGGGCCGCAGGGGCCGGTGAGAGGTCGCGCGTAGCCCCGGCACCGGCACCGGCCCCGGCCCTGACCCCGACGCCGGCTGCGGGGGGCGGGGCCGGGCCCCGCCGTCACCTGCCGAGCGCGCCGCAGGCGTCACGCGTCCGGGGCCTCCACGCCGCAGTAGCCCGCGAAGGCCGCCAGGATCTCGTCCTCCGAGATGCGGCCGTCGCTGTCCGCGTCCAGGGCGGCCGCCACCTGGGTGGCCAGCTCCGGGGCGGTGCCCAGGACGCGCAGCACCCGGGCCGCGTTCGGTGGGGTCGCGCCGCCGCCGTCCTCGTCCGCCACCGCGATCACGGCCCGCAGGAACGGCCGCGCGATCTCCGCGAACCGCTCCGGGTTGTCGCGCAGCCGCTTCGCGGCCCCGGTGATGAACTCCTCGCGGGACACCCGCTGGTCCCCGTCGACGTCCGCGATACCGGCCATGCCCTGCCAGAAGGCCTCGGCGCCCGCGAAGACGGCCTGGCCCTTGTCCGACCGGGCGGTGGTACCGAATTCGGCCAGGACGGACTTCGCGGCAGCGCTGAAGTCCTCCCGGTCGATATAGCCGGACCCGTCCTGGTCGAAGGTGGCGAATCGGGCGGCGATCTTGCGCTCGTATTCTGCGCTGTCCATATTCGGCGTTCCGCCTTCACGTGTGCAGTGGGGTTCAGATCAAGACAAGGCAGGAGCGTAAGGCCTACGTGGCCTGTGCGTTAAGCGAAGTGGTCAAGGAGGCGGCCGCATCGAACCCGCGCACGGGGAGCGCGGTGGGGCGCGTACACCTGTCCCCATGTGCCGTCACCCGTACCACCGTTCACGCCCTGCCACGCACCTATCACGCAGGGCGCACTTCCAGGGTGAGGTTCTTCCAAAACAGGCGCGATCGGCCATGTGCCCACTACATTCGATGCGTCGACACACGGCTGGGGGCATTCATGCCGAAGGACGCACCACCGCGCTGGGACCGCCGCATGCAGCAGCGACTCGCCCGTGGCGAGGCCGCCGCGCTCGGGGAGCTGTACGACCGCTTCGCCTCGCTCGTGCACAGCCTGGCGCACCGGGTACTGGGCGACGAGAAGGCCGCGGACCGGATCACCCGTGAGGTCTTCGGGTACATCTGGGAGAACCCGGACGCCTACGACCCCAAGCAGGGCTCCATGCGCTCCTGGGTCGCACGGATCACCCAGGGCCAGGCGGTCGCCCGACTGCGCCAGGCCGAACTGGGCCGGGGCTCCCGCGAGGAGCTGGAGCAGAAGGTGCGCAGCGCCAACGCGGCCGCCCGCGCCGACTACATCGTCACCTCGATGCCCGCGCCCCTGCGCGCCGCGCTGGAACTCGCCTACTTCAAGCGGCGCGACTACCGGCAGGCCGCCGCCGACCTGCAGATCAGTGAGGACGAGGCGCGGCGCCGGCTGCGCCTCGGACTGCAACTGCTGTCGACCGCCAACACCCTCCCGCAGGAGGAGACCGCCCGGTCCGGATATGGAACGCCTCGATGAACGGCCCTCCCCAGTCGCCCGATGACGGATACGAGCGTCTCGGCGGGCAGGCGCGGATACCCGGTCCGCGCGGGGCCGCCGACGACCTCGACCCGGGTCACGCGCCGCGGTCGCTGCCGCCCCTGCCGTCGATGCCGTCGACCCCGGTCGAGCCGGCGCCGGTCGAGCTGCCCCCGGTCGCACCGCCTCCGCCCTCCCACGCCGTGCTGAAGTCCCTGCTCGGGGCGTGGGCACTGGCGGCCTGCTCGGCCGAGGAGACCCAGGCGGTGGAGGACCACCTCACCGAGTGCGCGCCCTGCGCGGAGGAAGCCCTGCGCCTGCGCGACGCGGTGGGGCTGCTGCACCCGGAGGAGAACCTCGACCTGAAACCGCTGCTGCGTTCACGCGTCCTGGAGGACTGCCTGGGCAAGCGGCCGGCGCGCATTCCGGTGCCGGTGTGGGCGAGTCCGTACGACACCGAGACCGCGCGGCTCGACGCGTTGCTGCAGGACTTCGGCGACTCGGAATGGCACACCCCGGTACGGCTGAAGTGGTTCGAGGAGGAACGGCGCCGGTCGCAGCGCACCACGGTGGCCGGGGTGATCGGCCATCTGCTGACGGTCGACGGGCTGATCGCCTCGGCACTCGGGCTCGACGACCCGCTCGGGCCGGACGCCCCGAAGGGCGGTCCGACCGTGCGGACGGAGCACTTCTGGGGCGCGTCGGTGAACCCGATCACGCGGCAGGTCCGCGACCCGTGGCGGGAACAGGGCCACACGCTGGTCCGCACGGTCTCCTTCGCCGGCCGCGGAGTCGGCGAGCTGGCCGTGGACTACGGCGGCTTCGCACTGCCGCTCGGCGACGCGTTCCTGGAGCGCGCCTTCGAGTGCTGGGTGCACGCGTGGGACATCGCGGAGGCGGTGGACTACCCGTACGAGCCGCCGGCCGGGCCGCACCTGCACGGGATGATCGACCTGGCGGCGCGGCTCCTGCCGGGCGCACTGGCGCAGCGCAGGCGCGCGGGTCTGGCCGCTCCGGCGCGGGGCCTGGTCGCGGCGGGCGCGCCCGGGCGGACCCTGCACCTGGAGATCGAGGGCTCGGGCGGCGGAGGCTGGGACATCGCGCTGGACTCGCCGGGAGCGAAACCGTCGCCTGAACGCACGGTGGCGGAGATCGCCCTGGACGGGATCGAGTTCTGCCAGCTGGCCGCCGGGCACATCTCCCCGGAGGAGGCGGCGGTGGGCCAGCACGGCGACCGCGAGGCGATCCGGGACGTGCTGTTCGCGGCGGCGTCGCTGAGCAGGCTGTAGGGGGGCCGGGGGGTACGGGCCCTTGCGCGCGCGGGGCCTTCACCCCCGCGACCCCCTACCCCCGCTCGGCGGCTGCCCACCCACCCCCGGGCGCGGGCCAGCTCCGGGGCGGCGGGGGGAGGGTTGGGCGGGGGCTTCGGGGCGGCGGGAGCTGCTGGGCCGACATCAGAGCTGTGTATGGGGGTTTCCCGTCAGTCCCATCGTCCCTCCGGGTCGGGCCGGTCCCTCAAGGGCGCTCCTCCTTCGTCGTCGCGTCGCTTCGCGATGGCCTTCGGCCACCCTTGACCGACCGTCCCGCCCCGGAGAAACGAAAGACTGCCGAGAAGCCCCCAAAAGAACGAGCCGGTCGAAGGTGCGAAGGACGGGGACATCACAGCCCCTCAGGCACGTCCGGGTGGGCGAGGTCCCGAGACGGGGCCCTCCGGACCGGCCCCCGGGGGCGACGGGCGCGCCAGATCGCTACGCGCTCCTCATCTCTCAGCGTCCGACGACCGTCTTGGGTCGGACATAGGCCGCCCATGATTTTTGGGGGACTCTCGATCACTGCGACCGACGACCGTTCGGGGCTGATCAAGAAGAGTGGCGGAGACCTCTTGGCCGGCGGGCTCGACGTTGGAGACCGACGTGGTGAATTCACGGCCGGAGGCGGCACGGATGTAGGCCAGTTCCGTCCAGTGCGCAGCTGCCGAGTTCGAGACGTTCTCGTTGATCACGGCCATCAGCTCTCCCTCGACGCCGGAGGCGATATCGCGTACCCGGCGACGCAGGAGCCTGTGTGGCACGTACTCGTATGTCTCAGACATCGTTGGATGCCGCCCGTTTGCGTGCGGCGCGCAGAAATCGATCCCACCCTGAGTCCGCGCGGGCGATCAGCTCGGGGCTGGGGCCTTGTGACAGGTGGCGCAACGAGAACTCCGAAGGCCGCTTCAGATCGCTGAAGTGCGGCGGACTTCCGTGTTGTTCGCCTGCGCTGTTCTTGGTCATACGGTGATGATGGGCTGGCAGGAAGAAGGATCGATAGGCCATCGTCCGGCCATCAACGGCCAGGGTGTGGCCACAGCCGGTGACGGCCGCTATGACAGCTCAAGCTGAGGTCATGGGAACTCGAAACGACGCGCTCCGAGCGGCCAGGCTCCGGGTCGGCTGGCGGACGATGGACCAGGCCGCGAAGTGCCTTTCCGCGCATGGGAGGTGTCTTCTTGCCGACCGGCACTTCGAGGTGTCGCCCCGGACGTGGCGGCGCTGGGAAGGCGAGCGGCCGGGTTGGCCACCAGAAGAGACAGCCATCGTGCTGCATGACGCTTTGGGGCGCTGGCCCGAGGATCTGGGATTTACGGTGCCCGCAGGTTGGATCCGTCCCGAGGTGTTCCATGAGGACGACGTGAACCGTAGACAGTTCGTATCCGCTACGGCGGCGGCACTTGTTTCAGGGCCGACCGTGCGTCAGCACGTCGACCCTGCCCTGGTCGACTACTTCGAGCAGCAGCTCGAAGGGCACTACAGGGCCGACATGTTTCTCGGGCCCCATGACCTGATCGGGACCGTCAGCGCGCAGTATCAGCTGATCGACAAGCTGGTCCGTTCCGCGAAAGGCGAGGTACGGCGTGGCCTCCTGCGCGTCGGAGCTTCTTACGCCGCTCTGGTCGGTTGGTTGTACCAGGACGCGGGCGACTTGCCGGCTGCCACGTTCTGGCGAGGTATTACGCAGGAGATCGCTGTTCGGTCCCGTGACCGCCATCTCGTCGGCTACAGCTTGGTGAATCAGGCGCAGGTCCGCACCGACCTCGGTGACGGTCACGGAGTGATCGATCTTTGCGAGGCCGCCCTCGATGGTCCAGATCAGCTCTTCCCCAAGGTGCGGATCATGGCCATGCAGCAGCAGGCGCACGGTGCCAGCCTCATCGGTGACAGAGCGGCAGTAGACCAGCTCATCGATGCCGCCGGCGGGCTGCTTTCTCATGTCGACGACGACTTGCCCTGGGGCAACGCCTGCCGGAGAACGCCGGGCTACCTCGAAGTCCAGCGTGCGACCTGTTACGGCAGGCTCGGCCTCGGCCGAGAGGCCGAACGCCTCTGGGCGCAGGTTCTGGACGGTGTGCCGTCGACCGCGCGCCGGGATCGTGGTGTGTATCTCGCTCGCAGAGCTACTGCGGCGGCCGAGTCCCGCGAGCCTGACCGCGCGGTCGAGTTCGCCCGGTCGGCTGTCGAGATCGCTGTGGAGACCCGCTCTGCCCGTACGGTGCGGGAACTCGGCACTCTGGAGCGGGCTATGAGGCCATGGCACGATGCCTCGGTGGGCCGGGACCTTTCCGAGATCCTGGCGCCTGTGACTGAGGGGGTCCGACATGGGCGTGCTGAAGGTGTTGTCCGATGAGGAGATCACGGAGCAATTGGCCGGCCTGCCCGGCTGGGAACGTCAGGGCGACGAGATCACCCGCACGTACCAGATCCGCTATCACGCTGCGGTGGCAGCGATCGTGACCATCGCCGACCGATCCCGACGTATCCAGCACCATGCAGATCTTGATCTTCGTATCGACCACTTGCGCGCGTCCATCACCACCCACGACGCGGGCCACCGGCTCACTGTTGCGGACTTCGATCTTGCGCACCGCATCGACGCGATCGTTTCCGCACACCAGGCTCTCCCACTGGATTAGATACGCCCACGGTTCGCAGTCGGGTTGTGCGGAGGCGTGAACGCGAAGCGCTTCTGCCCTACTGCTTCTGGAGTGGGTCGGGTGCCGGACCGAAGTCCGATCTGTGGTCTCTGGTCAGTGCAGCCAGGAGGACGGGGTCGGAATGGGCCTGCGCCGTGTGCTGCCACGCAATGAGTACTTGTGCGACGTATGTGTGGTGGCCGATCGAACCTGCGGCGCGCAGGCTGTCGACCAGTTCGACAGCGAAGGCGTGGACGTCTCTCTCGGGGAGGAACCGAACCCAGGGAAATGCTTCCGGCAACATGTCGAGGATCGCTTCCATGCTGTGCTCGCCTGTGCCCAGAGCAGCAATCACGGGCCTTATGGCGGCAGTGACGCCAGGCTGTAGCAACTGCGGTGATCCCTCCGGATTGGAGGCGGCGTTCTCAGCGCTCATAGTGTTGAAAGTACTTTCGACCCCCTCCCTCGTGCCATCACCCGAGAGGGGGAGAGTCCGAGGACGCTCGCAGACGCGCGATCGAGAAGCGCTGGGAGATCGCCAGCGGCCCGTGCCCGGCCACAGCTGGTCGTCGGGCGCGGTGAGCGCGAGGTGCCTGGGGTGGTGGGCGGCTTATGTCCGGCCCAGGACGGTCGTCGGACGCTGAGAGGTGGGGAGCGTGTAGCGATCGGATGCGCTTCCCCCGAACCAGGCCGGCCTTTCATGGGCCTCGCCTCGGGGCCGTGCCCGCCCGGATGCCCCCGGGCATCTCTGACGTCCCCGTCCTTCGCACCTTCGACCGGCTCGTTCTTTTGGGGGCTTCTCGGCAGTCTTTCGTTTCTCCGGGGCGGGACGGTCGGTCAAGGGTGGAGCGCAGCGACATCGCGAAGCGACGCGACGACGAAGGAGGAGCGCCCTTGAGGGAGCGGCCCGACCCGGAGGGACGATGGGACTGACGGGAAACCCCCATACACAGCTCTGATGCCGGCCGAGTGGACCCCGCCGACCTCGAAGCCCCCGTCGCACCTGCCTGATACCGCCCCAGCGGCTCCCGCCCCCGAAGACCCCGCCCGGCTTCACGGTCCCGGACGGGCGGCTCCCGCCTTTCGCCCGCAGGGCTTACGCGTAGCGCTCCCGGAGTTTGTACTTCAGGACCTTGCGCAGGGCCTCGTTGCGGGGGAGGGATTCCAGGAGTTCGAGTTGTTCCGGGAGTTTGTGGGTGGCCAGGCCTTGGGTGCGGAGGTAGGCGGTCAGTTGGGGGAGGGTCAGGGGGGTGGCCGTCGGGGGTTGTTCCACCACCGCGCAGACGCGTTCGCCGCGGGTCGGGTCGGGGAGGCCGATGACCGCCACGTCCGTGATGCCCGGGAGTTGGTGGAGGAGGTCCTCGATCTCCTTCGCCGAGATGTTCTCGCCCTTGCGGATGATGACGTCCTTGCTGCGGCCGGTGAGGACCAGGTAGCCGTCCGGTGTCAGGTGGCCGAGGTCGCCCGTGATCAGGTAGCCGTCGGGGTCGAAGACGTCCGTCGACTCGTCGCCGTTGAGGTAGCCCTGGCAGACGGCCTCGCCGCGGAGTCGGACCTCGCCGTCGGTGTTCGGGGGGAGTTCGGTGCCGTCCGGGGCGGTGATGCGGATGGACATGCCCGCCGGGGGTCGGCCCTCGGTGGTGGCGAGGTGCTCGGGGGTGTCGTCCGGGGCGCCCATGGTGATCATGGGGACCTCGGTCATGCCGTAGCCGTGGGTCAGCTGGCAGCGCAGCTCCCGTACGACCGCGTGGTAGATCTCCGGCGGCTTGGGGGCGCCGCCGCCCGCCAGGAGGCGCAGGGTGGGGATGAGGGGGGTGTCCGGGGCCTTGCGCTGTTCGGTCAGGAACATGGAGTAGAAGGCGGTGGAGCCGCCGGCCACGGTGACGCCGTGGCGGCGGTAGCCGTCGAGGGCGTCCGGCATGGCGAACTTCTCGAAGAGGACGGCGGGGAAGCCGTAGAGAAGCAGCATCACCAGGTAGTCCGGGCCGCCTATGTGCGCGTACGGGAAGGCCATGGAGCCGACGTCGGACGGGTGTAGGCGCAGGGCGTGGGCGAGGCAGGAGCCGCCCGCGATCAGGGAGCGGTCGGTGTGCAGGACGCCCTTGGGGTCGGAGGTGGTGCCGGAGGTCCAGTAGATCCAGCGGACGTCGGTGCCGGAGGCGGGCGGCGCGGGGAGCAGGGCGGGGTCGCCGTCGGGGAGGGTCGCGTAGGCCTCGAAGGTGCCGCGTGCGCCGAGGCGTGCGGCCATGGCGGTGTGGTCGAAGCCGCGCCAGGTGCCGGGGACGGCGAAGTACTCGGCCTTGGATTCGCGGAGGGCGAAGCCGACCTCGCGGTCCCGGTAGAAGGGGATGACGGGGGTCTGGACGGCGCCGATGCGGGCGAGGGCGGCGGAGAGCAGCACGGTCTCGATGCGGGTGGGGAGCTGCCAGGCGACGACGGTGCCGGGGCGTACGCCCATGTGGTGCAGGCCGGCGGCGACGCGTTCGGCGCGGTCGCGCAGTGCGCCGAAGGTGAGCCGGCGGTCGTGTGCGGGGTGGTCGGCGGCTTCGACGAGGGCGGTGGTGTCCGGGGTCAGTGCGGCCCGGCGGGAGATCAGTTCCCACAGGGTTCGGGACCGGCTCAGTTCTGTCGCGGTCGCGGTGTCCGTCATCCCAGACCTCCCCATAGCTGACGGATAGTCAGATCAAGCGCAGAGCGTAGAGCGCCGACGCTTGTCGGTCCAGGGGTGGCGGGGCTAGCTTGTTTCTGACGATCCATCAGATCGATGCATTGGGGAGACTGCCATGGAACTGGGACTGCCTCGGATCATCAGCGTCGACGACCACGTGATCGAGCCCGCGCACCTGTTCGACGTCTGGCTGCCCGCCAAATACCGCGACCGCGGCCCCAAGGCGCTCACCGCCGGCATCGGCGAGCTCGCCTATACCGGCGGCAAGTACGTCATCACCATGGACCCCGACGGCCCGCCGACCGACTGGTGGATCTACGAGGACCTGAAATTCCCGTACAAGCGCAACATCGCCGCCGTCGGCTTCGACCGCGACGACATGACCCTGGAGGGCATCACCCGCGAGGAGATGCGCCGCGGCTGCTGGGACCCCAAGGCGCGCCTCGCCGACATGGACCTCAACCACGTCGAGGCCTCGCTGTGCTTCCCGACCTTCCCGCGCTTCTGCGGCCAGACCTTCGCCGAGGCCCACGACAAGGAGGTCGCCCTCGCCTGCGTACGCGCCTACAACGACTGGATGGTCGAGGAGTGGTGCGGCGACAGCGGCGGCCGGCTGATCCCGCTGTGCATCATCCCGCTGTGGGACATCGACCTGGCGGTGGCGGAGATCCGGCGCAACGCGGCCCGCGGGGTGAAGGCCGTCACCTTCTCCGAGATCCCCACCTACCTCGGGCTCCCCTCCATCCACACCGGCTACTGGGACCCCTTCTTCGCCGTCTGCCAGGAGACCGGCACGGTGGTCAACATGCACATCGGGTCCAGCTCCCAGATGCCCGCCGCCTCCCCCGACGCACCCCCCGCCGTCCAGGCCTCGCTCAGCTTCAACAATGCGATGGCCTCGATGATGGACTTCCTCTTCAGCGGCGTCCTGGTGAAGTTCCCGACGCTCAAGCTCGCCTACAGCGAGGGTCAGATGGGCTGGATCCCCTACGCCCTGGAGCGGGCCGACGACGTCTGGGAGGAGCACCGCGCCTGGGGCGGGGTCCGCGACCTGATCCCCGAGCCGCCGTCCACGTACTACTACCGGCAGATGTTCTGCTGCTTCTTCCGCGACAAGCACGGGATCGCCTCCCTCGATGTCGTCGGACGCGACAACGCCACCTTCGAGACCGACTACCCGCACGTGGACTCGACCTTCCCGCACACCAAGGAGGTCGCCCTCGACCACGTGAAGGGCCTCGACGACGAGACGATCTACAAGCTGATGCGCGGCAACGCCATCCGCATGCTCGGCCTCGACCTGGACAGGAGCCGCCGCTGATGGACCTGACCTACACCGAGGAGGAGCAGGACTTCCGGGCCCGGCTGCGCGCGTGGCTCGCCAAGGTGCTCCCCGAACTGCCCGCCGCACCGTCCCCCGACGACTGGCCGGGCCGGCGCGCCTACGACCTCGGCTGGCAGCGCAGGCTGTACGAGGCCGGGTACGCGGGCCTGCACTGGCCGGTGGACGCGGGCGGCCGCGGGGCCACCCCGACCCAGCACCTGATCTTCCTGGAGGAGACCGAGCGTGCCGGAGCCCCGTACGTCGGCGCGAACTTCGTCGGGCTGCTGCACGCCGGACCGACGATCGCCGCCGAGGGCACGGCGGCGCAGCGGGCGCGCTGGCTGCCGCCCGTCCTGCGCGGCGACGAGGTGTGGTGCCAGGGGTTCAGCGAGCCGGACGCGGGCTCCGACCTGGCCTCCCTGCGGACGCGGGCCGTGCGCGACGGCGACGACTACGTCATCACCGGGTCGAAGATCTGGACCTCGCACGCGGAGGTCGCCGACTGGTGCGAGCTGTTGGTGCGCACCGATCCCGCGGCGCCCAAGCACCGGGGGATCTCCTGGCTGGCCATGCCGATGGACGCGCCGGGTGTGACGGTGCGGCCGCTGCGCACGCTCGCCGGGTCGACGGAGTTCGCGGAGATGTTCCTCGACGAGGTACGGGTCCCGGTGACCGACAGGGTCGGCGCGGAGAACGACGGCTGGCGCGTCACCATGGTCACGCTGTCCTTCGAGCGCGGTACCGCCTTCGTCGGCGAGGTCGTCGCCTGTCGCCGGACCCTGGGGGAACTGGCCCGGAGGGCGAAGGCCGACGGGCGGTGGGACGACCCGGTGCTGCGGCGCCGGCTGGGGCGGCTGTACGGGGAGTTCGGCGCGCTGTGGCGGCTCACCCAGTGGAACGTGAGCGAGGCCGAGCGGTCGGCGGGCGGGGTCCCCGGCATCGGCGGTTCCGTCTTCAAGCTCGCCTACTCGCACGCCCGCCAGGAGCTGTACGACACGGCGGCCGAGGTGCTCGGGGCCGAGTCCCTGGATCTGGAGCAGGGGTGGGTGCTGGACCGGCTCTCGTCCCTCTCGTACACGATCGCGGCGGGCACCTCGCAGATCCAGCGGAACATCGTCGCCGAGCGGATCCTCGGCCTCCCGAAGGGCCGGTGAGGGGCATGGACTTCCAGCCGACCGAGGACCAGAGGGACCTGCGGGCGGGCGTACGGGACCTGCTGGCGGGCCGGTACGGACGGGACGCGCTGCGGGCGTCGGTGGACTCGGGCGTGAGCGTGGACCGAGCCCTGTGGCGGGAGCTCGGTGAGGCGGGCTTCTTCGCGCTGCGCCTACCGGAATCCGAGGGCGGTGTGGGCCTGGGGCTGCCGGAGGCGGTGCTGGTCTTCGAGGAGGCCGGGCGGGCGCTGGTGCCGGGGCCGCTGGTGGCCACGCACCTGGCCGCCGGGGTGGTTCCGGGGGCGGCGGCGGGGACGGCGGTGGTGAGCGCCTTCGACCTGGGCGGGCCGCTGGTGGCCCACCTGGGGGACGCGGACGCGGTGCTGGGGGCGTCGGGGGTGCCGGCCGGCGAACCGGTGCGCTCGGTGGACCCGCTGACCCCGCTGCACCGGGTGGCGGTGGCGGGCGACTGTTCGGCGCACCGGGAGGAGGGGGCGCTGCTGACGGCCGCGCTGCAGCTCGGGAGCGCGCTGCGGACGGTGGAGCTGGCCGTGCGGTACGCGGGCGAGCGCGAGCAGTTCGGGCAGCCGATCGGGGCGTTCCAGGCGGTCAAGCACCTGTGCGCGCGGATGCTGGTGCGGGCGGAGGTGGCCCGTACGGCGGTCTACGCGGCGGCGGTGACGGGGGACGCGGGTGAGGTGGCCGCGGCCAAGCTCCTCGCGGACGAGGCGGCGGTGCGGGGCGCCCGGGACTGCCTTCAGGTGCACGGCGGGATGGGCTTCACCTGGGAGGCGGACGTGCACCTGCACCTGAAGCGGGCCTGGGTGCGGTCCGAGCAGTGGCGGACGGCGGCGCAGGCGGAGGAGCTGCTGGCGCAGGAGCTGCTGGGCTCGGCGGGATAGGCCGGGCCCGGCGGGGTAGGTGATCACTGCGAGGGGCCGGCCGGGCGCCCTCGGTGGGCGTCGCTGACGGTGACGCGGAGGCACGGGAGGGACGGCGCGGGACGCATGTCCGATTACAGAGAGTTGATATCGGTTTGTGTCCTTCGCCCGACTCATTGCGGCCCGGAAGCGGGGACCTGCTCCGGTACGCTCCCACGAATGCGAGCGGTTGAGCGGCGCAGGCGTCGCACAGTATGCACCACGCCCACTCCTTCGCGCGGGAATATGCCCGAAGCGCTTGTTGTGGTGACTGTACGTCAACCATGCTGCTCCGCAAGGGGATCACATTGGGTGATCCCGTCCCGTCGTGAGGCGAAGTGTCCGCCGGTTCGGATGGTGTGAGCGGTGCAGGTGCTTCAGGTTCAGCTGGAGGTCGGAGCGGATCCCGCCGAGGTCGGCCGGGCCCGCCGGTGGGCACGTTCCCGGTTGGCCGGGTCGGGCATAGGGGACGACGAGCCGCTCGCCGAGACGCTGATCCTGCTGATCTCCGAGCTGGTCACGAACGCGGTCGTGCACACGGGCTGTCCGGCCGTGCTGCGGATGCTGTTCGGGGGGCCGGGGGTGCGGGTCGAGGTGGCCGACATGAGCGACCGGGCGCCGAACCGCCGGCAGGCGTGCGGGGAGGACACGGGCGGGCGCGGTCTGGAGCTGGTCGACGGGCTGGCGGACCGCTGGGGTTGGCAGCGCGAGGGCGCGGGCAAGCGGATCTGGTGCGAGATCGACCGCGCGCAGAAATCGACCTCGGACTGCGCCTCCGAACGGCCCTCCGAGCGGACTTCCGACGGCCCGTCGGAATTTCATACCCCGCCCCGGGAACCGCGCGTGTACCTCTAACGAGGTGTTGACGGTTCGTCACATCTTGATCACCCTGGTGTGGAGCGATTCGACGCGAGGGGACGCCAAGGCAGGCCTTGACGAGTGCGGGTCGTGGGGTGGCGGCTGCCGTGCCGCGCTCGGGGCGTGCATGCGCGCCGCCGCCACCCGCAGCACCTGCACGGCCTCCTCCTGAGGGAGGAGGCCGGACCGGGGTTCAACCGGGGTTCACAGGCTCGCGAGAAGGTCGTCGAGCGGGGCCGGTACCTGTTCGGGGTCGAGGGCCTCCACGAGGAGGCGGCCGTAGCGGATCTTGCGGCCCTTCGTCGTGCCGAGGAAGCGCCGCAACTGCCGCTGCCGGGGCCGGCCGCGCTGGGCGGGCTGACGTACGAAGGTCTGCCAGGAGCGGAAGTCGCCCTCGGCCCGCAGGACATCCTCGATCCGGGTGGTTCCCAGGGCGCGGATCAGTTCGTCCTCCAGGTCCGCCACGCAGACGAAGAAGCCCTGCCGGGGCGCCCCGGCCCGCTCCAGCGCGCGGTCGTAGAACGGCTGCTCGCGTTCGTCGCTCAGGCCCGTCAGACGCAGGCCGAGGCCGGGCGGGCCGAGGAGTCCGGTGTAGCGGGCCACGCTCATCGCCCCACCCATCGCCACGACGCACACGCCCTCGGCGGCAAGGTCGCGGCCACGCCGCTCGGCGAGCGCCTCGACGGCCGCGTGGTCGCTGGGCCCTTCCAGCAGCACCGCCGTCCGCACGTCCAGGTGGGCGGCCAGCTCGCGCGCGGCCTCGCCGGTACCGCCGCTCGCCCAGTCGTCGACCGCTTCCCGGAATGCCCGCATGTCCGCCATGGGGTGAGTCTGCGCCTTCACGGATGCCGGGGCGCGGGATTTTCGGCGGGCGTCGGCTCCCGGGCAGGCGGTGGTGGCGGGCCGGCGGCGGTGGCGCGGGTGCGTGCGCCACCGCCGCCGGTGCGGTTGCGGGGGATCGTCAGCCGTCGGTGCAGATCACGTCGTACGGGCGGCCGATCGCGATCATCAGCTCGATCGGATCGGTGGTGCCGGAGGGGCACTCGGACTTCGTCTTGACGAGGCCGAGGACCTTCTGGGCGCCCGAACCGCCGCAGGCGACCTCCTTGGCCTGGGAGGTCACGCAGTCGCCCTTCACCAGCTGGCCGCCGCCGGCGCCCGCGTCGCCGGGGTGGTCGCCCGACAGGTTGCGGCCGCAGACGGTGTTGGTGGGGATGCCGCTGCCCTTGCCGCCGTAGGAGATGCTCACGTCGATCATCAGGTCCGTGCCGGGCGGGCACTGGACCGCGTTCGGGAGGATGCTGGCCTCCTTGATGTCGATGGCCTTGAAGGTGGCCCCGGAGTCGGAGCAGCCCGTCCGCTTGTATCCGTCGGGAGCCTTGGACGTGTCGGGGCCGCCGCAGTCGCCGACCTTCCACGAACTGGAGGTGTCCGAGGAGGACTCGGGGGAGCCGGGGTCCTTGGCCGTGGGCTTGGTGGAGGGGGAGGCGGAGGCGGAGGTGGAGGGGGACGCCGTCGGCTTGCCGTCGTCCTTGCGGAGGGACTGCATGACGAAGTAGCCGCCGATGATGACCACGGCGAGGACGATGACGGCGACGACGTTGCCGCCCGAGCGGCGCCTGGGGGCAGGTGGCGGCGTTACCTGGTACGGGTTGGCCATGCGAGCTTCTCCTGCGGGGAAGGTGGTGGGGACGAGGCGTGACGCGCGTACGGTGACGCGGCATGTACACCTCATGGTTCCATCGCGTGGCTCGCGAGGGGCCGGGTTCCTCCGGGCCGGCGCCGCCTGCCCCGCCCCGGGCTCAGAGGACGGCCACCGGGGCCACGGGGGTGCCGGTGCCCCCGACGAAGGGTTCCGGCATCGCGGAGAGGAGGAAGGTGTATCGGTTCTCTTCTGCACAGGCTGTGGACAACTTTTCGAGATTCCAGTTCTGACCTTGGTGCATGCCCATCTCGACCAGGTGCAGGGCGTGGACCGGGAGCCACAGGTTCTCGATCTCCGGCGGGAAGATCTCGAAGGTCAGGGTGTCGTTCGCGACGGCCGCCACGTCCCGCGCGTGGAACCACTCGGGGGTGCGGACGGACAGTCCGGGCGAGGGGAAGCCGTAGCCGTGCTTGTCGCCCGCCAGATAGGTCTGGATCTGGCCGGTGCGGACCAGGACGATGTCGCCGGGGCGGACGGTGACCCCACCGAACTCCTCGGCCTCCGTGAGGTCCCCGGGGGTCACCGCGTGGTCGCCCGGCAGCCGGTCCAGCCCCTTGGCGCGCGCGACGTCGAGGAGCACTCCGCGCGAGACGATGGGGCCGGCCTTGTCGATGCCGCTGAACTCGGCGCGGCCGTGCGCCGTGATGGTGCCGGCCGGGCGGCCGTTGTAGATCTTCCCCGAGTGCGAGACGTGGGTGAGGGCGTCCCAGTGGGTGCCCGCCTGGAGGCCCATGCTCACGGCGTCGTCGCTGCACGCCACGGTGCCGGGCCCGAACAGCTCCTGGTTGATCTGCACCATCGTGTGCAGCGGGTTGATCCGGCCGGGGATCATGCCGACCTGGACCCCGTCCTCCTTGAGCGGGAGCGCGAGCGGGATCCGGCGGCCGGTGCGGATCTCGGCCGCGGCGCCCCGGACCACCTCGTCGGTGATCAGGTTCAGGGTGCCGATCTCGTCGTCGGCGCCCCAGCGTCCCCAGTTGTTGACGCGCTTGGCGATGTCGTGGAACTCGGCGGGCAGGGTCATGGGCGTCGACAGCTCCTTGCGTGGATGCGGCGGTTCGGGCGGCAACGGGGGCTTGTGCAGGTGCATCTGACTACCCATAGAATCTAACGGTCCGTCAGAAATCGCGGGAAGGGGCCGGACGTGGGGAACTTCTTGGCAGGCAAGGTCGTCGCCGTCACCGGCGCCGGCCGGGGCATCGGACGGGCCGTGGCACTCGCCGCGGCCGCCGAGGGCGCCAAGGTCGTCGTCAACGACTACGGGGTCGGGATCGAGGGCGCGGAGCCCACCAGCGAGATCGCCGAGGCCGTGGTGAAGGAGATCACCGCCCTCGGCGGGGAGGCCGTCGCCGTCGCCGACGACATCTCCACCATGGCGGGTGGCCAGCGCCTCGTCGACACCGCGCTCGCGCGCTACGGCCGCATCGACGGCGTCGTGTGCGTGGCCGGCATCCTGCGCGAACGGATGCTGTTCAACATGGCCGAGGAGGAGTGGGACCCGGTCATCGCCACCCACCTCAAGGGCACCTTCACGGTCTTCCGCGCCGCCTCCGCCGTCATGCGCAGGCAGGGCTCGGGCACCCTGATCGGCTTCACCAGCGGCAACCACCAGGGCTCCGTGGCCCAGGCCAACTACAGCGCCGCCAAGGGCGGGATCATCTCCCTCGTCCGCTCCGCCGCGCTGGGCCTGGCCAAGTACGGAGTCACGGCCAACGCCGTCGCACCCGTCGCCCGCACCCGCATGTCCGCGAACGTCCCCATGGAGCTCAAGGAGATCGGCGAGCCCGAGGACGTGGCGGCGCTGGTCACCTACCTGCTCAGCGACCGGGCCAAGGCCGAGGACATCACCGGGCAGGTCTACACGATCGCCGGCCCGAAGATCGCCGTCTGGGCGCAGCCGCGCGAGCTGCGCGCCGGATACGCCGACGGCTCCTGGACGCCGGAGAAGATCGCCGACTTCCTGCCCGGCACGGTCGGCACCGACCCGATGCCGATGCTCGCGCAACTGGAGGCCATGGCCAAGGCGGCGGCCGCCAAGGACCGCCCCAACGCGTAGGAGCGACCGACGGCCCGGACAGGATCGGACAGGACCGGACACGACCAGGGGGAGCGGCGTGGACTTCAGCTTCGGGGCCGAGGACGAGGAGCTGCGCGGGCGCGCCCGGGCGTGGCTGTCGGAGCACCTCGTGGGCCCGTACGCGCAGGCTGTCGGCCTCGGCGGGCCGGGCAGCGAGCACGAGGGGGCCGGGATCCGGCGGGCGTGGGAGCGCGAGCTCGGCCGGGGCGGCTGGATCGGGCAGGGCTGGGAGGCCGACGGGTGGGGCAACCGCCGGCTGTCCCTGACCGGCCAGGTGGTGTGGGCCGAGGAGTACGCGGCGCTGCGCGCGCCCGGCCGGGTCGGCCACATCGGCGAGAACCTCCTCGCCCCGACCCTCATCGCCCACGGCACGCCCGAGCAGCGGGCCCGCTTCCTGCCCGGCATCGCGCGTGGCGAGGAGCTGTGGTGCCAGGGCTACAGCGAGCCGGGCGCCGGGTCGGACCTCGCGGGGATCCGCACGGCCGCGGTACGGGACGCGGCCGACGGGCTGTACCGGGTGACCGGGCAGAAGATCTGGACCTCGCTCGCCCAGGACGCCGACTGGTGTTTCGTCCTGGCCCGCACCGAGCCCGGCTCGCGCCGCCACCGGGGGCTGTCGTTCCTGCTCGTCCGCATGGACCAGCCCGGCCGGGTCGAGGTCCGGCCGATCCGGCAGATGTCGGGCACGAGCGAGTTCAACGAGGTGTTCTTCGACGGGGCGGTCGCGGCGGAGGTCGTCGGCGCCGAGGGCGACGGCTGGACCGTGGCCATGGGCCTGCTCGCCCTGGAGCGAGGCGTCTCGACCCTGGTCCAGCAGATCGGCTTCGCGGCGGAACTGGAGCGCGTACTGGCCTCGTACGCGGCGCGGGCCGCCGCGGGCGCCGAGGAGCCCGTCCTGCGCGAGCGCCTCGTCCGCCAGTGGGCCGAGCTGCGCACGATGCGGTGGAACGCGCTGCGGACCCTGGCCTCCACCGAGGGGGACGCGGGCGCCCCCAGCGTCGCCAAGCTGCTGTGGGGCGGCTGGCACCGGCGGCTCGGGGAGCTGGCGGTGGAGGTCCGCGGCGCGGCGGCCACGGCCGGGGCGGCGCTCTGGGCGCCCGGGGTCCCGTACGAACTGGGGCTCGACGAGGAGCAGCGCCTGTTCCTGTTCACCCGTGCCGACACCATCTACGGCGGCTCGGACGAGATCCAGCGGAACATCATCGCCGAGCGCGTGCTCGGCCTGCCTAAGGAGCCCAGGTGAGAGGCGTCGTGTTCGACGGCAAGCAGGCCCAGGTGGTCGACGACCTGGAGATCCGGGACCCGGGGCCGGGGGAGGTGCTGGTCGCGATCGGCGCGGCCGGGCTGTGCCACAGCGACCTGTCGGTGATCGACGGGACGATCCCCTTCCCGCCGCCGGTGGTGCTCGGGCACGAGGGCGCCGGGATCGTGGAAGCGGTGGGCGCGGGCGTCACCCACGTGGTGCCCGGCGATCACGTGGCACTGTCCACCCTCGCGAACTGCGGGGCGTGCGCGGACTGCGACCGGGGCCGGCCGACGATGTGCCGCAAGGCGATCGGGATGCCGGGACAGCCGTTCTCGCGGGGCGGGAAGCCGCTGTTCCAGTTCGCCTCCAACTCCGCCTTCGCGGAACGCACGATCGTCAAGGCCGTGCAGGCCGTGAAGATCCCGGCCGACATCCCGGTGACCTCGGCGGCGCTCATCGGCTGCGGGGTCCTCACGGGTGTGGGGGCGGTACTGAACCGGGCGCGGGTGGACCGCGGCGAGAGCGTGCTCGTCATCGGGACCGGCGGTATCGGGCTGAACGTGCTGCAGGGGGCCCGGATCGCGGGTGCCACCACGATCGTGGCGGTGGACGCGAACCCGGCGAAGGAGGCGGTGGCCCGGCAGTTCGGCGCCACCCACTTCATCGACGCGTCCGCCGTGGCCGACTCGTCGGCGGCGGTCCGCGAGATCCTGCCGACGGGCGCCGACCACGCCTTCGAGTGCGTGGGAAACGTGAAGTTGATCCGCCAGGCGATCGACCTCCTCGACCGGCACGGGCAGGCGATCCTGCTCGGCGTGCCGGGCTTCAAGGAGGAGGCCTCGTTCCTGGTGTCGTCCATGTACCTGGACAAGACGATCATGGGCTGTCGGTACGGGTCCTCGCGCCCGCAACGCGACATCGCGCTCTACGCCGAGCTCTACCGGCAGGGCCGACTGCTGCTGGACGAGCTGGTGACGGAGGTCTACCCGGTCGAGGACTTCGCCAAGGCCGTGGACGACGCCCACCACGGGCGGGTGGCGCGCGGGGTGCTCACCTTCTGAGTCGCCGCGGTCCCGGGGCCGCGAACGACTCGGCTCCCCCGTCGACGGGAAGGTCACCCGTCGGCGGAGGAGCCGAGAACGTGCACCGTGCGACCGTCGGTCAGGCGGTCAGCAGGTCGATCCGATCAGTCGAGGACGTCCGGGATCGGGTCGGTGTTGCCGCGCTGCAGCGCCGCACCGGAGCCGGCGGTCGAACCGAGCGCCCAGTCCATGAGCTTCATCGCGTCCGCGTAGCGCTCCTCGTCGTTCAGCAGGACACCGATGACGGTCTTGCCGTTACGGGTCGCGGAGTAGACGAGGCACTTGCCCGCGGCGGTGCCGGTGCCGGTCTTGACACCGGTCGCACCCGGGTACGCGTAGCCGGTGGGACGCTCGCGGATCAGCAGGTTGCTGTTGCCCCACGTGGCGTCGGTCGAGGTGCCGCCCGTGCTGTAGGTCGTCGCCGCCACGATCTTCGGGAAGGCGACGCCCGACATCGCGTACTTGGTGAGCTTCGCCAGGTCGCGGGCGGTGGTGAGGTTGTTGCCGGTCGGCGAGATGCCGTCGAAGGAGTCGTAGACCGTCTTGGTCATGCCCAGCGCCTTCGCCTTGGCGTTCATCTGCGCGATGAAGTCCGCCGTGCGGGCCTGGGTGGTCGCACCCTTGCCGAAGGTGTCGGCGAGCGCGTAGGCCGCGTCGCAGCCCGACGGGAGCATCAGCCCGTACAGCAGCTGGCGGACCGTCGGGGTGGAGCCCACCTTCAGGTGGGCCGAGCTGGCGCCCTCGCGGACGACGTAGTCCGCGTACTCCTGCTTGATGGTGACCTTCTGGTCGTAGTTCAGGTCGGGCGTACGCATCACGACCTGAGCGGTCATGATCTTCGTGGTGCTCGCCATCTGACGCTGGGTGTCGGCGTCCTTGCTGGCGAGCGTCGCCCCGCTGGTGCCGTCGATCAGGATCGAGCCGGCGGCCGTGACGGGAGGTGCGGCGACCGGGGCCGCCGACGAGGTCGGCGAAGCGGCCACCAGGAGCGCCCCCGTGGCGACCGTGACCGCGATCGCGCCGCGCGTGCGGCGCATCAGGTTCAGTATCAAATCAAATCCCCGCGAATCAGAAGAGGTCCGATGGGGCCGGACCACCGAAGTGGCCTTCCCCCGTGGGGAGCTTACGCAGCGGATCCGACACCCGGACGACGCAGTGTCCGAGCAGGGGCGGCGAGCCGACCGTTCGGCCTGCTCGGAGGGGGTCCGTCAGTCGGCGAGGCGCCCGAAGCGGCCCTTGTGGAAGAGGAGCGGTTCGCCCTCGCCGGCCGCGCCCATGGCCACCACCCGGCCCACGACGATGAGGTGGTCCCCGCCGGTGTGGACGGCCTGGATCCGGCAGTCGATCCAGGCGGGCACGGCGTCGAGCTGCGGTGATCCCGTCACGGGGGCGGGGGTGTGGTCCACCCCGGCGAACTTGTCGGCGCCGCTGACGGCGAAGGACCGGCACAGCTCACCCTGTTCGGCGCCGAGGATGTTGACGCAGAACACCCCGGCGCGGGCGATCCGCGGCCAGGTGGTCGACGTACGGGCGACCATGAACGTGACCAGCGGCGGGTCGAGGGACAGCGAGGCGAAGGACTGGCAGGCGAAACCGGCCGGTCCCTCCTCGTCCTCGCCGGGCGGCGCGGTGATGACGGTGACCCCGCTGGCGAAGTTCCCGAGCACGGCCCGGAACTCGGCGGGGGACACCGGCGCGCGCTCGTCCTCGCCGACGGCCCGCAGGTCGGGACGCGGCAGGGCGTCGACGGACTCGGGTTCCCGCTGCGCCGAGGCGGAGGTGGGGGAGCCGACTGACCTGAGGTATCGGACGACGGTGGCCGCCATCCCTGCATGTCCCATCACACCGACGATTGAAGCTGACGGTTCGTCAGATAGGAAGAGGCGGGTCGCCGGACGCTTGCCGGACCGTCCCCGTGGCGCCGGACCCCGGGTGCCGGGCGCGGCCGTGGCGCGGCCATCCACCGACCACCTATTTTCGGCCAACTCGCTTGTGAGGTAACGAACATGAGGCGGCATCAAAGGTGTCCGACCCCCTGTGTAAGGTCGGGTCCGTTGGCAACGGCGTCGGCGCTGGGGTGGTGGTCATGGGCAGTGGCAACGGCTTTCGCTACCGGGCCGAACGGATCTCGCTCGGAGCGATGGCGTCGGCAGGCATCCTGGTCCTGCTGGCCGACCTCTTCGGCTGGCTCGACAAGATGGCCCCCGGCGGCACCCTCCCGAAGATCACCCTGCTCATCCTCAGCACGGTCACGCTCTTCCTCCTGATGGAGCTCGACCGCCTGAAGGTGCTCGACAACATCAACACACAGATCTCCGGCCTCACCCTCGACGGACTGACCGGCGAGCTCAGGCGGCAGCACTACCTCGGGGTGACCAAGGTCCACACGGTCTTCTCCGACGAGGAGTTCAAACGGCTCATGGGGGCGGCCCGCCAGGAGATCGCCATCCTCCAGACCTGGATACCCAACCTCAGCCGACTCGAAGAAGAGCTGGAGCGGGCCGTCACCGAGCGGAACGTCCAGGTGCGCATCCTGCTGCTGCACCCGAAGTCCGCCGTCGCGGACCTGCGTGACGAGGCCCTGCGCGCCACCCGCAGCTCCGTGGACGTCGGCGCGAGCCTGGACATCCTCCAGGCCATCCACAACCGCCTCGCACCGGAGCTCCGGACCAGGCTCAGCGTCCGCGTCTACAACTCCCTGCCGTCGATCGCCGTCTACAAGGCCGACGAGCACTACCTGGTCAGCTCGTTCCTGCACGGGCAGCTCGCCATCGAATCGCCCCAGACCGAGATCGACGGATCCGACACCGTGATGGGCCGGCAGGTACAGAAGGAACTGGACACCCTCTGGGGCATCGGCAGCGAGGTCGACCTCCGCGACCCGATGCGATCGATCGACATCCACTGATCAGAAGACCGATCGGGAGAGAAGGGAAGGGACACGCCGTGCGCGACCTGGACAGGTTCGAGGACGAACTGATCGAGCAGTACGAGCGTCATCCGGTGCTCGCGGACATCGCACGGCTCCCGGACGAGGACTTCGCCGAGATCCTGCTCCAGCGGCGCTTCCTCTCCCTCGCCTTCACCCCGGCCTACGACCTGGCGATCGACCTGCTGCAGGACGAGCCCGGGCTACGGATCGCCCGCGTCATCCTTCGCGAGGAGTACCCCGACGGACGAGGACACACCCCCTCGCACCGCGAGGACATGACCTACGACATGCGCAGCCTCGGGATCTCGCGCGAAGACGTCGTCCGGTCGAGGCCGACGGAGGCGACGAGGCAGGCCATCGAGGACACGTTCGCCCTGATCGCCGACGCGGGCGCCCACGAGCACTCCGACCTGCGGCTCCTCACGATCCTGCGGTTCTGGGGCGAGATCCTGGTCTCCGTCGAGTACGGCCGGCTCTGGGAGCGCATGGCGCCGCTGCTCACCGGCGACGGCGAGAACCGCTCGCGCTTCTACTACCCGCACCACGTGCACGACGCCAAGAAGCGCTCCCTCGAGAGCGTCTCCCTGCTGTCCACGACCCACTCCGACCGCCTGGGCACCCGGGTACGGGAACTGCTCACCGGCATGGACGAGGAGGCGGCGGCCGCGTGCTTCAGGGAGGCGGAGGAACACTCGCTCCGGCTCAAGGTGTCCTTCTACGATCAGTTCCGGTCCGCGGTGGTCCGCGCTCCCGTACACCCACACGGGTGAAACCCCCGGCCTCGGTGGGTCCGTACGCCCGGGCGCGGGGGGAGGCTCGGCATCGTGGCAGCGACCTCGTACCGCCGCCGTACCCCCGGAGGACCCCATGCTCGGCACCGACTTCACCACCGGATCACCCAACTGGCTCGACCTCGGCAGCCCCGACACCGAGGCGGCCGCCGAGTTCTACAGCGCCGTCCTCGGCTGGGAGTTCGTCTCCGCCGGGCCCGAGGCGGGCGGGTACGGGTTCTTCCAGGTGGACGGCAAGACCGTCGCCGCGCTCGGACCGCTCACCGAGGACGGGGCCACGTCCGCCTGGATGCAGCACTTCATGAGCCCCGACGTCCAGGCCACGGCGGCGGCCGTCACCGCCGGGGGCGGCACGGTCCGGACGGAGCCCATGGACGTCATGGGAGAGGGTTGGCTCGCCCAGTTCACCGACCCGCAGGGCGCCGAGTTCGCCTGCTGGCAGCCGGGTAGGACCGCCGGACTCCAGCTGACCTCCGCCGACAACACGCTGGTGTGGACCGAGCTCCACGTCGCCGACCCCGTCGCCGCCATCGCCTTCTACGCCGGGCTGTTCGGCTGGCGCAGCGCCGAGATGCCCGCGCCCGGAATGACGTACCGGGTGGTGAGCACCGCCGACGGGGACCAGCAGGACGCCTCCTTCGGCGGGGTCGCCCCCTTCATGGGCGTCGGCGAGGCCGAGGAGGCGCGCTGGGTCCCCTACTTCGCCTCGGCGGACGTCGACGCCACCGTCGCGGCGGCCAAGGCGAACGGCGGCTCGGTCCTCATGCCGGCCACCGACCTCCCCGAGGTCGGCCGCATCGCGTGGCTGGCCGACCCGGCCGGCGCGGTGTTCGCGCTGCTCAAGCCCGACCCGCGGATGTAGTCAGCGGCCGAGGTACTTGGGCGTGCGACGCTCCACGTAGCTCGCCACGCCCTCGTTCGCGTCGTCGGTGGTCATGTTGATCTCCTGAGCGGTGGCCTCCGCGGCGAGCGCGGCCGCCCGGTCACCGTCCAGGGAGGCATTGACCAACTGCTTGGTCATGGCCAGTGCCCGCGTGGGCCCCTGGGCCAGCCGCTCGGCCCACTCCCGGGCCGTCGCCTCCAGCTCCTCGGCCGGCACCACCCGGTTGACCAGGCCCAGGCGCTCGGCCTCGACGGCCGGGACGGCGTCGCCGAAGAACATCAGCTCCTTGGCCTTCTGCGGCCCGACGAGCCGGGGCAGCAGATACGCGCCCCCGCCGTCGGGAACCAGGCCGCGCCGGACGAACACCTCGATGAAACGGGCCGCTTCGGCGGCGATCACGAGGTCGCAGGCGAGGGCGAGGTGCGCGCCGATACCGGCGGCCGTGCCGTTGACGGCGGCCACGACGGGCTTCTCGCAGTCGAGCACGGCCGTGATCAGGCGCTGCGCGCCGAGGCGGATCATCCGGGCGACATCGCCCGCGACCCGCTCACCCGCGGGGGCGCCCGGGCTTCCCCGCAGGTCCGCGCCGGCGCAGAAGCCCTTGCCGGTGGCGGTGACGACGACGGCCCGCACGGCCGGGTCGGCGGAGGCCTCGGCGAGCAGCGCGATGATGCGCTCGCGCTGGTCCCAGGTGACGGCGTTCATGGCCTCGGGGCGGTTGAGGGTGATCCACGAGACGTTGTTCTCGGTGCGGTGAAGGACTTCGTCCATGCGTGAACTCCCGTTCGGCGGGCGAGGCGCGGGTCCGGGTGGAGCCCGGGAAACGGCGGGTCAGCGACAGATGGCGAGGGCGTCCAGGGCCACCGCCCCCTGGCCGCGCGGGAGCACCATCAGCGGGTTGATGTCCAGCTCGGACAGCTCGTCGCCCAGTTCCAGGGCCATCCGTTGGATGCGGAGCACGACCTCCACCAGGGCGTCCACATCGGCCGGGGGTGCCCCGCGTACGCCTTCCAGCAGCGCGTGCCCGCGCAGCTCCCGCAGCATCGCCCGCGCCTGGTCCTCGCCGAACGGCGGCACGCGGACCGCCGCGTCGTGCAGGACCTCCACCAGGACCCCGCCCAGCCCGACGGTGACGGTGGGGCCGAAGAGGTCGTCCTGGGTCACGCCGACGACCATCTCCACGCCCCGCTCCACCATCTGGCAGACCAGGATCCCGTCGAGCGGCACGTTCTCGTAGCGCGCGATGTCGGTGAGCTCCCGGTACGCGTCGCGGATCTGGCTCGCCGAGGTGAGGCCGATCTTCACGAGGCCGAGCTCCGTCTTGTGGCCCAGCTGCGGGCCCGAGGCCTTCATCACCACCGGGTAGCCGACCAGCCCGGCGGCGCGGACGGCCGCCGCCGCGCTGGTCACGAGCTGCTCGCGGGGGACCCGTATCCCGTAGGCGCGCAGGAGCTGCTTCGCCGCGTGCTCGCTGAGCTGCTGCGACGGCCGCATGAGGGCCTGCGCCTTGCGGTACGAGGGCGAGGGTGTGCGCGGTGCGTCCTCGAAGGGGGAGCGGTAGCCGGTGGTGAAGCGGTGGTGGCCGAGGTAGGCGCGGACGGCGGTGATGCAGTTGCCGAAGGTACGGAAGGTGGCCACGCGGGAGGAGCCGAGGAGGGTGGTGCGGTAGGCGTCCTCGGTGCCGACGGGGGAGCCCCAGATGACGCAGATCAGCTTGTCGCTCTGTTCGGCGGCGTCGACCAGGTCCTGGGCGAGCTTGTCGCTCATGGGCGGGAAGGGGCCGGTGATCGGGCAGATCAGGACGCCCACCTCGGGGTCGGCGAGGATCGCGTCGATGATCTTGCGGCCGCGCCAGTCGCCGACGGGGTGCCCGCCGTTGTCGACGGGGTTGGCGACGTTCAGGTAGTCGGGGATCCACTGGTGGAGCTCGTCCTGCTTGGCCTGCGACAAGGTCGGCAGCGTCAGGCCGGCCTCCGTGGCCAGGTCGGAGAAGTGCGCCCCGGTGCCGCCGGAGATGGAGTAGACGACGACCCCGTCGGCCTGCGGCCTCCGGGCCCGGGCGAGCAGGGCGGCGGTGTCCTGGAGCTCGTCGAGGCCGTCGACGCGGATGACGCCGAACTGGCGCATGGCGGCGTCCACGACGGTGTCGGCGCCGGTCAGCTTCCCGGTGTGGGAGGCGGCCATGCGGGCGCCGGTCTCGGTGCGGCCCACCTTGACGGCGACGACCGGGACGCCGTTGCGTGCGGCCCGGTCGGCGGCGAGCAGGAAGGACCGACCGTCCTTGAGGCCCTCCACGTAGCAGGCGATGGCACCGACCTCGGGCTGCTCGGCGAAGTAGGAGATGAAGTCGGAGGTCTCCAGGTCCGCCTCGTTGCCGGTGGGCGCCCAGTGGGAGAGCCGGATGCCCAGCTCCTGCAGCGTGTAGACGGGTCGGCCCTGGTGGCCGGACTGGGTGATGAGGGCGATCGCCGGGCCGTCGAGGTCCTCGCGGAACTTCTCGAAGGCGTTGAGGTTGGTGTTGGGGCCCAGCAGGCGCAGGCCGGAGCCGCGGACGGCGGCGCCGAGCCGCTCCTGGGCGGCGGCGCCGGCGTCGCCGGTCTCGGCGAAACCGGAGGCGAAGGCGACCGCGAACTTGACCTTGGTCTCCGCCAGTTCCTCGACGACGGGGAGCGGGTCGGCGACGAGGAGGACGGCGAGGTCCACCTGTTCGGGCAGGTCGGCCACGGAGGCGTGGCAGGTCAGGCCGAAGACGGTGGGGCGGGTGGGGTGCACGGGGTGGATCCGGGCACCGACGCGTTCCGCCCAGGCGATGAGCTGGCGCGTGATGCCGGTGTTCGGTCGGCCCTCCGCGTCGGAGGCGCCGATGACGGCCACGGATTCGGGCCGGAAGAACCGGTCCAGGTCGGGCACGTCGGCGTGCAGCGGGCGTCCGCTGACGTCCAGGGGGACCGCGTCGTCGGCGGACGGGGCCGCCGACGAGTGGACGGCGGTCCTGGGAGACTCCCCGCAGGCCTCGACACGTGCGCGGAAGTCGGTGGTGAGGGTGCCGTGAGTAGATCCAAGCATCGTTGCCGCCCACTCCTGCTCGATGAACCTCGATGGAACTCAATAACTGACGTGTAGTCAGATTACTGAACTGACGTGCCGTCAGGAACAGGGCTGCGCAGGAAAGGTGTGGAGGTGGTGTGGTGAAGTGAACGGTGACAGATCCCGCGGGCACCGGTACAGGGCGCGATTCGGCCGACCCGGCGGCGGGCCGGGCGCCCGGCCGACGGCCGGCCGGTTCCGGTCGCCGGCCGTCCGCGACGGCTCAGGCGTGCCAGAGGGCGAACATCCCGGCGAAGAAGAGCACGGTGAACGTCGGAACCCACCACGGCGCGGATCCCGCCTCCCGCGTCGAGCGCGATATACGGGCCAGCAGTCGGGCGTTCAGCAGTCCGGCGGTCAGGCAGTAGAGCACCCACAGCGGCTCGAAGAGCCAGGCCGGCGACTCGAAGTAGAAGGTGTAGCCGAGCAGCCAGGTGTCGACCTGGGTGACGACGAGGAAAAGGTGCACGACGAGGAGCCAGGGCAGGGTCAGCACCACCGCGATGTTGCGGACCAGCCGGCCGTCCTCGCCGAGCCCGACACCGCCGGCCATGGACCACACCGCGCACACCGTGAGCAGCACCAGGTAGCCCCGGGACAGCGGCTCGCTCCACGCGGTCACGGCCGCCTCCCGGATCCGGGCCGAGGCGTTCGAGCCGGGCCGCTTCACGAGGCGCCCGCACCGGACCGCCGGGAGATCGCCTTGGCGATCTTCTCCGCGTCCATCGCCATCTCGCGGAACATGCCGCTGATGGGGTTCGAGAAGCCGGTGAAGTACAGGCCGGGGGCCTGCGCGGGGGAGCGGGCGCCCTGCGTACGCGGGCGGCCGCGCTCGTCGAGCACCCCCAGGTGGCCGACCAACTCCTCCAGGGCCCGGCGGTAGCCGGTCGCCGCGATCACCGTGTCCGGAGCGATCCGCGAGCCGTCCGCGAGCACCACCTCCGCGCCGTCGAAGGCCTCGACGGCCGCCACGGGCTCGACCTTGCCGCCGCGCACCGCGTCGATCAGGCCGACGTCCTGAACCGGTATCGACCCCTGCTTGACCCTGCTGTACAGGCCGGTGGTCGGGCGCGGAAGCCCGTACGCCGACAGGTCCGGTACCGAGGCCTTCGCGACGAGCGCGCCCAGCCGGTCCACGAGCCGCGCGGGCAACCGGCGTACGAGGATCCCACTGCGCTGCGCCGGCCAGCCGGCGGTGGAGCGGCGCATGATGTGCGGCGCGGTGCGCACGGCGAGCCGCACCCGCGCCGCGCCGCCCTCGACGAGGTCCACTGCTATCTCGGCGCCCGTGTTGCCGACGCCGACGACGAGGACGTCCTGGCCGGCGTACGGCTGGGGGTTGCGGTACTCGCGGGCGTGCAGCAGCCGGCCCTCGTACGCGTCCCGGCCCGGCCAGTCGGGAAGCGCGGGCGTGTGGTTGAAGCCGGTCGCGACGACCACGGCCGCTGCCGCCAGCTCGCGGCCGCCACTGGCGTGCAGGACCCAGCCGCCCTCGCCCTCGGGGGCGGCGGGTTCGATCCGGGTCACCTCCACCCCGGTGACCAGCTCCAACTCATGGAACTCGGCGTACTTCTCCAGATAGCGCACGACGTCGTCGCGGGAGACCCAGCGCCCGAAGCGGCGCGGCATGGGCAGACCCGGGAGGGCGGAGAGGCGGCGCGTGGTGTGCAGGCGCAGCCGGTCGTAGTGCCGCCGCCAGGAGGCGCCGACCCCGTCGGACTTCTCGACGACCACCGCGCGGACCCCGCGGGCGCGCAGCGCGGCGGCCGCGGCGAGGCCGCCGGGGCCTGCCCCGATCACGTACACGGGGCGGGGCTGGGTGGTCATGTCGGGTGCTGTGGGGTCTCCGGGCATGAGGTGTGATCGTATCGCCACGCTGGGTTCATGGGTCTCGGTCGGGCGGGGAATCGATTGCGGATCGATCACGGCGCGCGGGCCCCGCGATCGGCGGTCGGCCGGGGCCTTGCGCGATCGCTCCGGATCCGCTGAACTGACGTACCGTCAGAAAGAGTGTGCGCGTCGATCGCGAGAGGGGTGGGGGCCGCCGATGCAGACCATCTGGCTCAGTGGGGCCGAATGGCTCGCCGTGCTCCGGATAGGCCTCGGCCTGTGGTGGCTGGAGAGCTGGCGGCACAAGGACAAGAAGGGCTGGTTCGAGCGCGGCACCGGCATAGCCTGGGCCGCCGACGTCGCCGGCAAACACCGCTGGACCTTCGTCAAGGGCGGCTTCGAGCTGGTCGTCGCACCACGGCCGAAAGCGATGGCGTACATCGTCGTCTACGCGGAACTCGCCCTCGGGCTCGGCCTCGTACTCGGCTTCCTCACCCCGATCGCACTGATCGGCGGACTCCTCCTGAACCTCCTCTACCTGGTCCTGATGATCCACGACTGGGCCGAGCAGGGACAGAACGCGATGATGGCGCTCATCTCCCTCGTCGCACTCCTCGCCATGTCCTGGCAGACCTGGTCCCTCGACGCGGCGATCGGACTCTTCCTGTGAGCGGCACCGCGCGCTACGACCTCCCCGAGGTGGACGAGTTCACCCGCCCCTACTGGGAAGCGGCGGCCGAGGGCCGGCTCCTGCTCCGGCGCTGCGCCGACTGCGGACGGGCCCACCACTACCCCCGCGAGTTCTGCCCGTTCTGCTGGGCGGGCGAGGACCGTGTGACGTGGGAGCCGGCGAGCGGCCGGGCCACCCTCTACACATGGTCGGTGATCCACCGCAACGACCTCCCGCCGTTCGGCACGCGCGTCCCCTACACGGCGGCGGTCGTCGACCTCGCCGAAGGCCCGCGGATGATGACCGAGGTGGTGGACTGCGAGGCGGCCGACCTGAGCATCGGCATGCCACTGACGGTCACCTTCCGCGAGGCCGCGGACGGGGTGCGGGTCGCGGTCTTCCGGCCCGAGCCACCGCGCTGACGATCGGCGATCAGGGCCAGAGCAGCTCACGGTCCCAGGATCCGCCCGCGGTACGGGAGTACCGCAGGCGGACGTGCCGGCGCGCGGCGTCCCCCTGGAAGAACTCCACCTCGACGGGGTCCAGTACGTACCGCGTCCAGGTCGGAGCCGGCGCGTCCGGCTCGGCTCCGGCCCGCTCCCAGGCCGCCGCCGAGACCCGCGCCAGCTCCTCCACGGAAGCGAGCACCTCGCTCTGCCGGCCGGTGAGCGCGGCGGCGAGCGCACCGCGCGAGCGGACCGCCAGGTCCGCCCGGCTCTCCTCGGGCCCACAGGCGGTGACCCGACCCCGGACACGGACCTGACGGCCCACGCTCGGCCAGTAGAACCCGAGCGCCGCCTCCGGCCGCCCGGCCAACTGCACACCCTTGGCACTGGTGGCGTGCGAGGCGAAGTGCCAGCCGCGCGCGTCGACGTCGTGCAGCATCAACGTCCGCACATCGGGCCGCCCCCGCCCGTCCACCGTCGCCAGACTCATGGTGTGCGGCTCCAACTGCCCCGCCCGCGCGGCGTGCACGAACCACTCCCGGAAGAGCGCCACGGGCTCGGCGGGGGCAGCCGCGGTGTCGAAGCCGGGCAAGGGGGAGTCCCATACGCGCAGGGAGTGCAGGGTGGCACGGAACGCGTCGGGGCTGCTCTGGCTGTCTTCGCTGCTCATGAACCCCATGGAACAGCAGGACGGGGGCGAGGGGCCAGGGAATCGGGTGGCGGGCCGGCGGGGCGGGGCGGAGGCTTCGGGGAGCGGGAGCTGCTGGGGCGGTATCGGACAGGTGCGGCGGGGACGATGGGACTGACGGGAAACCCCCATACACATCCCCGATGCCGGTCGAGTGGACCCCGCTCCCCGAAGCCCCCCGTCGCACCAGTCCGGCCCCGGGCGATCGGCTCCCGCGTCCGTCACCCCGTCGCGCCTGCCTGATGCCGGTCGAGTGGCTCCCGCCGCCCTCGCCCCGCCGCACCTGTCCGATACCGCCCCGGCAGCTACCGCTCCCCGAAGCCCCGCCCCACAACCCCGACCCCGCCTCGCCGGCCCGGCCCCCGCCCCGCCCCCCGAGGCCCTCGAAGAAATCCTTCGGCTCACCGATGAGTTCTCGTCCCCGGCGCGGTCATATCTACGAGACCGCACCACACACCCGCACCACACACCCGCACCACCCCCGGAGGGACACGCATCATGGCCGAGACAGTGAAGGGCCCCGCCAGCTACTTCCCCTCGATCGAGAAGAAGTACGGACGTCCGATCGGGGAGTGGCAGGACCTGATTCGGTCCTCGCCGCTGACCAAGCACATGGAGTTGGTCGCGTGGCTCAAGACCGAGCACGGCCTCGGCCACGGTCACGCCAACGCCCTCGTCGCGCACACCCTCGCCGAGGGCGAGTAGCGGCCCCCGCCCCCGGGCGGGGGCCGGTCAGTCCCGGCCCAGCAGGACCGTTCCCGACGAGCAGAACCAGCCGCCCGTGCCCGAGGCCAGGGCGACCTCCGGGAGGCGGCCGCCGGGTTTGGTGACCTGGCCGGCCCCCGCCTCGCCGCGGAGTTGGCGGACCGCTTCGACCAGGAGGAACAGGCCGCGCATGCCGGGGTGGCAGGCCGAGAGGCCGCCTCCGTCGGTGTTGACCGGGAGTTCCCCGTCGCGCAGCAGGCGACCCTTCTCCACGAAGGCCCCGCCCTCGCCCTTCGCGCAGAAGCCGAGGTCCTCCAGGGTCACCAGGGTCATGTAGGTGAAGGCGTCGTAGATCTCCGCGAGGTCCACGTCCGCCGGGGTGAGGCCGGCGCGTTCGAAGGCGATGCGGCCCGAGACGGCGGCCGGGGACACGGTGAAGTCCTCCCACTCCGACATGGTGGTGTGGGAGACGGACGTGCCCGTTCCCAGGATCCAGACGGGAGCCTTGGCGGTGTCCGGTACGTAGTCCTCCGCCGCCAGGAGCACCGCGCAGCCGCCGTCCGAGCGGATGCAGCAGTGCAGTTTGGTGAAGGGGTCGGCGATCATGTCGCCGCCGAGGACGTCCTCGACCGTGATCGGGTCGCGGAACATGGCGTCCGGGTTCGTCGCGGCGTTCGCGCGGGCCTGTACGGCCACGGAGGCGAGCTGCTCCAGTGTCGTCCCGTACTCGTGCATGTGGCGGCGGGCGGCCATGGCGTACTTGGAGATCAGCGTGTGGCCGTACGGGACCTCGAACTGCAGCGGTCCGCGCGCTCCGAAGGAGAGGTTGGACGTGCGGCGCCGCGCCTTGATGTCCGCGCGGGCCGTGGAGCCGTAGACCAGCAGGACGGCGTTGGCGTGCCCGGCGGCGATGGCGTCCGCCGCGTGGGCGGCCATGACCTCCCAGGTGGAGCCGCCGACCGAGGTGGAGTCGACCCAGGTGGGGCGCAGGCCCAGGTACTCGGCCACCTCGACCGGTGCGAGTGTGCCCAGGCCGGCCGAGGCGAAGCCGTCGATGACGGAGCGGTCCAGGCCGGAGTCGGCCAGGGCGCGGCGGGCGGCCTGCGCGTGCAGGGCGTAGGGGGTGGGGCCGTCGACCCGGCCGCAGTCCGAGAGGGCGACGCCGACGACCGCGACCCTCCGGCGGGGCCGGGTCGCCGCTCCGGTCGCCGCTTCGGGCGTGGGTCCGGACAGGGGGCCGGTTGTGGGTCCGGTGGTGGGTCCAGATGTGGGTCCAGGCATGAGGGGACGGTACATCTGACGAAGTGTCAGATGCTAGACCCCGCCCCGCAACCCGCCCTCGCCGCCCCCTGTGCATCTGGCGCCCCCCGCTCTAACATGACGGCCCGTCAGATACCTCCCGGCCACCGCCGGGAGGTGCCCCCGGGAGGAGCCCGACGATGGATGCCGCCTTCACCGCGGAGCAGGACGAGATACGCCGTACCCTGCGCGAGATCCTGGGCAAACGCTGCGGCCCCGACGAGGTCAAGGCCGCCGTCCGCACCGCCGCCGGACACGACCGCGAGCTCTGGCAGCAGCTCGCCCGGCAGCTCGGGCTGCCGGGCATCGCCGTCGCCGAGGAGTACGGCGGTGTCGGCTGCTCGCCCGCCGACCTGGTCCTGGCCTGCGAGGAGACCGGGCGGGCGCTGCTGCCCTCGCCGCTGCTGGCCACCGCCGCCCTGTGCGCGCCCCTGATCACCGCCCTCGGTGGCGACGACCAGCGCTCCGCGCTGCTCCCGCCGCTGGCGACGGGCGGGCTGACCGCCGCCCTCGCCGTCAGTGGCCCGGCGCTGGCCACCGCCCTCGCGCTGACCGGCGAGGACCCCTCCGGGCAGTGGTCCGGTGGCGGCCGCGCGGGCGGCGTCCAGGCCCGGGCCGTCACCGCCGACGATGCCGGGCACGGAGGCGGCTGGCGGTTGTACGGGGAAGCCGCCCAGGTGCTCGACGGGCACAGCGCCGGGCTGCTGCTCGTCGCCGCGCACACCGGCGGCTTCGCGCGCAGCCGCACGCTGCTGTTCCTCGTACGGCAGGACGCGCCCGGGCTCGTACGGTCCCGGCAGGCCGTCCTGGACGAGACCCGCCCGCAGGCCAGGATCGAACTGCGGGACGTCCCGGCCGAGTTGCTCGGCGACGAAGGGGCGGATGTGCTCGGCGCGCTCGCCGCGACCGGGCGTACCGCCGCGGCCGTGCTGGCCGCCGAGGCGGTCGGGGCGGCCGGGCAGGCGTTGGACCGCACGGTGGAGTACGTACGTCAGCGCGAGCAGTTCGGCCGGGCGATCGGCTCCTTCCAGGCGGTCAAGCACCGCCTCGCCGACCTGTATGTGCGGGTGCAGGCGGCCCGCTCGGCGGTCTACTACTCGGCCTGGGACCCGGACCAGGGAGGCCTCGCGCTCGCGCAGGCCCTGGAGACCCTACGGGTGACCGCGGGCGAGGCGATCCAGTTGCACGGCGGGATCGGCTTCACCTGGGAGCACGACGCGCACCTCTACTTCAAGCGGGCGGCGGCCGACGAGTTGCTGTTCGGCCCGGTCCACCGGCTGCGGGCGCACGCCGCCGACCGGGCGGGCCTGTTCGCGGATCCGGCGACGGCTCCGGTCGAGGCCTCGGCGGCATCTTCCGCCACGCCCCCGCCCGCGCCGACGCCCGCCTCCACGGCCCCGCGCACGTCCCCACCCCCGCCCCCGCCCGCACAAGAGAAGGTGGCCGTCTGATGGCTCCCGGCGTCAAGCTGATGCAGAAGGTCTCCTCGACCCTGCTCTTCGCCAAGATCGCACCGCACTTCATCCCCGCCATGGACAAGGCGGTGCACAAGCTGACCCGCGGCAAGGTCATCCTCAGCGCCCAGATGCTGCCGGGCGTGATCCTCACCGCCAAGGGCGCCAAGACCGGTGAGCCGCGCACGACCCCGCTCGCCTGCATGCCGGAGAAGGGCGGGACGACGTGGATCCTGATCGGTTCCAACTTCGGCCGGCCCGGGCACCCGGCATGGACCGGGAACCTGCTCAAGCACCCGGACGCGGACGTGAGTTGGCAAGGCCGGGACATCCCCGTCCGGGCCCGGCTGCTGGCGGGTGAGGAACGCGCGGAGGCGTGGCAGGCGGTGCTGAGGTTCTGGCCGCCGTACGCGACGTACCAGGCGCGCATCGAGCGCGAGATCCGGTTGTTCCGCCTGGAGCGTCGCTGATCGCAGGCGATCGGGCGTGGATCGGGCGTGGGTCGTGCCTGGGATCGGGCGTGGGTCCGTGCCTGGATCCGGCGTGGATCGGGCGTGGTCGGCGGGCCCCTGGAGGGCGTCCGGGGGCCGCCGCTACTTCGTGGGCTTCTTGCCCGTGATGCCGAGGTGGACGAGCAGCGCCAGGTTCGGCTTGAGCTCGGCCTGCTTGACGCCCCAGGTCTGGAAGCCCTTCTGGTGCGAGGCGACCGCGGCCAGCATCGCGACCAGGGAGCCGGCCATCGCCGCGGGGCTGATGTCCTTGTCGACCTTGCCCTTGGCCTGGAGCTCCTTCATCGATTCCGTGAGGGAGTTGGTGACCGAGTTCAGGATCTTCATGCGGATCTTGTAGAAGCGCTTGTCGCCCTCGGCCGCGCCGAGGTCGACGACCCGCAGGATCGCGTCGTTGCGGCGCCAGAACTCCAGGAAACCCTCGACGAGTTCCTCGGCGGCGGCCCAACCTGACTTGCCGACCCAGGTCCGGCCCTCGACGAGCGACGTCAACTGCGCGCCCTCGGTGGCCATTTGTTCGGCGATCTCCAGGACGGCGCCCTCGACGTCCGGGAAGTACTGGTAGAAGGTCGCGGGGGAGGTACCGGCCTTGCGGGCGACGTCGATCACTTTGACGTCGCGGTACGGCGAGGAGCTGAGCATCTCGCTGAGGCAGTCGAGCAGCTTCTGCCGCGTCGCCTGGCCGCGCCGGCCGGCGACACGCCCGTCGACGGTGCGTACTTGTCCTGTCATGCCGTCAGCTTACCGAGGGGTGATCGGCGCGCTATTCGGCCGCCTGCAAATGGGGTTATGGGGTCCCTGGCCTGGGCGGAAGGCGGTCCCGGGTGGCCGTGGGGGCATATTTCGGACGCGCGTCGGGGCCCGCGCGCCCATGCCCGGCCCCGGTCGAGGGCCCGGGCGTGTCGCCCGGTTCCGCAAGGTTTCCCCCGAATAGTCTTATCAACAGGCTGTGGACAAGTTTTCGGGCGGATCATGGCTGAGAGGGTTGGGAGGGTACACACCCCCGCACAACGGAAGGAAACGGGCCCATGGCCGCATTCGTCGAAGGCGCACCCTGCTGGGTGGACGCCTCGCTTCCGGACGTCGAGGCGGGCAAGCGCTTCTACGGTGAGCTCTTCGGGTGGACCTTCGCCGAAGGCGCGGGCGCCGAGTACGGCCACTACACGCAGGCCTACAGCCGCGGCCGCAACGTCGCCGCCCTCGCACCCAAGCCCGACGGCCGCATGCCCACCGTCTGGGGGATCTACCTCTACACCACCGACGCCTACGCCTGTGCCCAACGCATCCGCGCCGCCGGCGGCCAGATGGTGATGGACCCGATGCCGGTCGGCCCGTACGGCACCGCGGCCATGGCCGCCGACCCCGGCGGCGCCGTCTTCGGCCTGTGGCAACCGGGCACCCACCACGGCTTCGACGCCCAGCAGGAGCCGTACACGTACTGCTGGAGCGAGGTCTACACACGGGCCCGCGACGCCGTCGACGCCTTCTACGCCAAGGTCTTCGGCTACGTCCCGCAGGACCAGGACGACGCCGGCGTCGAGTACCGCATCTGGTCCCCGCCCGGGAGCGCGCCCGGCACGGACACCGCCGTCCTCGGCCGCAGCCTGATCACCGAGGCCTTCCCCGAGGCCATGCCCGCGCACTTCCTCGCCTACTTCGCCGTGCCGGACTGCGATCAGTCGGTCATCAGCGTGCAGCGGCTCGGCGGGCGGGTCACCGCCGACCCCTTCGACACCCCCTACGGGCGGATCGCGGTCGTCGCCGACAACCAGGGGGCGGTCTTCGGCCTGCTCTCGGAGCCCCGCACGAAGCCGGAGGCGTGACGGACACCCCGTGACCCGTGACCCGGGCCTGGTGCCGACCGGGCCGCGTGGCCCGGATCGCCCCGGTTCCGGAAAGAACGACGAGCAGATCACACCGCCCTGCTCGACGTGCCGGGGCCGGACCGGGTCCGGGCCTGACAGAATCGGGGTTGCTCGACCCGGGCGGCGCCCGGAGTGAGACGCTGCACGGGGCAGGGCCCCGTGCCGGTGGAAGCGGGCCCGCTGAGTGGCCCGTACGGGGAGGTGTGGAGGCGAGTGGTGGAGCAGCTGACGCAGCACGACCCGAGACGGATCGGCCCCTTCGAGGTGCTGGGACGGCTCGGCGCCGGCGGCATGGGGCTGGTCTATCTCGCGCGGTCCGCGTCCGGACGGCGGGTCGCGATCAAGACGGTGCGCACCGAGCTCGCCGAGGACCAGCTCTTCCGCGTCCGCTTCACGCGCGAGGTGGAGGCGGCCCGCGCCGTGTCGGGCTTCTACACCGCGGCCGTGGTCGACGCCGACCCGCGTGCCGCCGTGCCGTGGCTGGCGACCGCGTACGTCCCGGCGCCCTCCCTGGAGGAGATCGTCAACGAGTGCGGGCCCATGCCCGCCCAGGCCGTACGGTGGCTCGCCGCCGGCATCGCCGAGGCCCTGCAGTCCATCCACGGCGCCGGCCTGGTCCACCGCGACCTGAAGCCGTCCAACGTGCTCGTCGTCGAGGACGGCCCGCGCGTGATCGACTTCGGTATCGCGAGCGGGGTCTCCAACACCCGCCTGACCATGACGAACGTCGCCGTCGGCACCCCGGCCTACATGTCGCCCGAGCAGGCCAAGGACTCGCGCAGCGTCAAGGGCGCGTCCGACGTCTTCTCGCTCGGCTCCACCCTCGTCTTCGCCGCCACCGGGCACCCGCCGTACCACGGGGCGAACCCGGTGGAGACGGTGTTCATGCTGCTGCGCGAGGGGCCCAACCTGGAGGGGCTGCCCGCCGAGCTGCGGCCGCTGATCGACTCCTGCATGCAGATGGACGCCACGCTCCGGCCCACCCCGGCCGACCTGCAGGCGCAGCTCGCCCCGCACCTCTTCGACGGCGGTGACGACAGCGGTACCGCCTCCGCGTGGCTGCCCGCCCGGGCCGTCGCGATGATCGAGGCCCGGCGCGCGGGGCACCGTACGCCGCCCGCGCCCCTTCCCGCGGTGCCGGCGCCCGGACCGGCCTCCGGTGGCCGCGGGGCGGCCTCCGAGGCCGCGACGCACCGGCGGCCGCGCGGCGCCGACTCGTGGGTGGACCCGCGTACCGGTCAGGCCGTCCCGCAGCGCCCGCACCACCCGCCGATGTCCCCGGTGCCCTCGGGCGAGCCGGTGCGCCTCGGCGGTTCGCCGGTGCCGATCGGGCCCGGCCCGCGCGCGAGCGTCGCCGCCCCGGCCGCGCACGCCTCGTCCGCCGCCGCGGACTCGGCGACCGGCTGGATCCGCCCGCCCGGCGGATCGGTGGCCACCTCCTCGGCGGTGCAGCCCGTACCGAGCCCCTCCCCGTCCCCGGACAGCGGCCGCTGGCGGCCGTGGCGCTTCCGCATGTCCAACGAGGTGTGGGGCACCCCGACCGTCGCCGGGAACCTGCTGTACGTGACCTCCTTCGAGGTCCACGCGCTGGACGTGGCGAGCGGCCGCCGCCAGTTCAAGACCCGCGACGTCGCCTGGTCCATGGCGGTCACCGACGGCCGGATCCACGCCTCCGACGGCCCCTCCCTCTTCGCGCTCGACGCCGGCGACGGCTCCGAGCGGTGGCGGCTGTCCACCGACGCCTGGGTGTACGCGCTGCGCGCCGAGCGCGGCACGGTCGTCACCGCCACGCGGGGCGGCGGCGTACAGGGCCGGGAGGCCTCCAACGGCCACAAGCTGTGGGAGCTGACCGGAGCGCAGAGCGACTTCGAGACCCCGGAGGCGGCCCCCGTCCTCCACGACGGCACGGTGTACGTGTGGCAGGACGCCCGACTGCGCGCCCTGGACGCCCGTACCGGCCGCGAGTCCTGGTCCTACCCGATCGGCGACGCGGCCTCCTGCGGGAACGTGCCCGTCCGGGTCACGCCGGCCCCCGACGGCAACGTGTACGTCGCGGCCGGCACCCGGGTCATCTCGGTGGACCGGGCCTCGGGCCGGGTCCGCTGGCACTTCGAGGCCCCCGCGGTCTTCCTGGCGCCCCCGGCGTTCGCGCCGGGCGCGGCGGTCACGGGCGGCGGGGTCTACCTCGTCGACTACCTGGGCACGGTCTACGCCCTCGACGCGGCCACCGGCCAGGACCGCTGGCGGATCGCGACGGAGGGACGCCAGTCCGCGGACCCGGTGGTGGTCGCCAACGGCAACGTCCACCTGGGCGCGGGCAGCGCGCTGTACACGCTCGACGCGGTCACCGGCACCCCGAAGTGGCGGTTCGCGGCGGGCGGCGAGATCACCGGCCTGCCGGCGGTCGCGGACGGCCGGGTGCACTTCGGTTCGGCCGACCACTGCCTGTACACGTTGGACGCGGCGGGCGGCCAACTTCGCTGGAAGCTGGCCACGGGCGGAGAGATCACGGGCGCCCCGGTGGCGGACGCGGGTGTGGTCTACGCATGCAGCAAGGACCGCTGCGTGTACGCCTTGGACGCGGCGAAGGGTACGGGCACCCGTACGAGCGGTTGACCTGCCCGGAGGCGGGGCTGCGGCCCCGCCGGGTAGCGCACCGCACCGGGAGTGACAGGATGGACCCCATGAGCAACGTCTACTTCGACATCACCATCAACGGCGCCCCGGCCGGCCGCATCGTCTTCAACCTCTTCGACGATGTCGTCCCCGAGACCGCGCGCAACTTCCGTGAGCTGTGCACCGGCCAGAACGGCTTCGGTTACGCCGGCTCCGGCTTCCACCGCGTCATCCCCCAGTTCATGCTCCAGGGTGGTGACTTCACCAACCACAACGGCACCGGCGGCAAGAGCATCTACGGCGAGAAGTTCGCCGACGAGAACTTCAAGCTGAAGCACGACCGCCCGTACCTGCTGTCGATGGCGAACGCCGGCCGCAACACCAACGGCTCGCAGTTCTTCATCACCACGGTCGTCACCTCGTGGCTCGACGGCAAGCACGTCGTCTTCGGCGAGGTCGTCTCGGGCCAGGAGCTCGTGGACCAGATCGAGGCCCTGGGCTCCCAGTCCGGCGCCCCCAAGGGCAAGGTCGAGATCTCGGCCTCCGGCGTCGTCGACGCCGCCTGATCCCCACCCGCCTGCACGGCCGGTCGGCCCCGCCCCCTCCTGGGGGCCGGGGCCGCCGCCATGTCCGGAGGCCGTCGGGCGCCCCGTGCCGTTCGGCACGGCGGTCTCACAGATCGTTCGCGGTGCCGTCGATCGCCGGGCCGCAGCCCTCGGGGAGGTGCGCCGCGATCAGGCGGTAGGCCTCCTCCGCCGTCTCTGTCACGCCGAGCAGGGTGCTGTCGGACTGCCTTCGTACGCGGTAGCCACCGGCGGCCTGTGGGAAGGCGGTACCGATGTCCCGGGTCCACGGGTACCGGATGCAACGGCTGAGGTACAGCACACCGTGGCTGACCGCGGGGAACAGCTCCCGCAGTGCCGGATGGCTGTACGCGGCACGAGGCACGGCGGGATCGATCCGGTCCGGACCGTAGTCCAGGAGGGTCTGCCACGAGCGCGCCACGATCGCTGCCGCGGCCGGGGTAACTTCATCGTTCGTCATGCGGTGACATCACTTCTTCTTGTGCAGCGCCGAGAGGTCTGGGTCCCCGTCATGCTCGGTGACGGCGAGCGCGACCTGTGCCGCGGTGAAGCGACCTTTATGTCCCCCTTACGTGGCGCGTTCCGGCTGGTAGCGTGGCCCGCCGTTGTCCACGGGGAGGGGTTCGGGCCATGGTGGCTGGACGTCGTATCAGGTTCACCGCGGTGCTGGTGGGCGTCGTGCTCGCGCTGACCGGGTTCTCGTCGCACGGCGGGAGCAGCGGCAGCGGGAGCAGCGGCAAGAGCAAGAGCAAGAGCGGCAGCGGTGGCGGGTGCTCCAGTTCCAAGAGCAGGAACAAGAGCCACGGCGGCGGCAACAGCACGGCCACGGCCACCGCGGCGCCCTCCGCGAGTGCGAGCGGTGCCCCGGCCACGGCCGTCGTGGTCACCTGCGTCGGTGCCACCCCGCCGGTCACCACGGTCCGGATCACCTCGAACGTGGACCGCAGGGCGACCTTCGCGGTGAACCTGTACCGGGAGGGCGCGAACGGCGCCACCGTCGAGTCGACCGTCGTCAAGGAGACCCTCGGCGCCCGCGAGAGCCGCGTGGTCGGCGTTCCGCTCGCCGAGGTCGCGCGGGCGGGCGAGGTCACCACGTGCCGGCTCGACCGGCCCGTCGAATCGTCCGACAGCGGTACGCCGGGCCCGGCCAGGACCACCACCTCGGGCGGCTCCAGGCCCACGCCCGGGTCCACGTCCACGTCCTCCTCCACCCCGAAGAAGCCCGGCCCGAAGTCCACGCGCAAGCCCTGAGGCCTGCCCTCAGCGCAGCCTGAACTCCGTGCCCGGCCGCCGGGAGCCGAACAGCTCCGCCTGCCGCTCCGGCGCCAGGTTCCCCAGCGCGATCAGCGCCGGGGCCTGGGTGAGGGCCTGCTGGAGCGCGGCCTGCTTCGCCGACCACAGGGCCCGTACGGTGCCCTGCACGGCCTGGGTCGGGAAGCCGGCCAGGGTCTCGGCCGCCCGCAGGGCCGCCGGCAGCAGCGCGTCGGGCGCGGTCAGCTCCGAGACCAGTCCGATCTCGTGGGCCCGGCGCGCGGAGAGCCGTTCGGCCGTGCCCATCAGCGACATCCGGGCCGCTTCACCGAAGGGCATGCGCTGCGCCATGTACACGGCCTCGTAGGCGCTGACCATGCCGTAGGTGGTGTGCGGGTCGAAGAAGGTGGCGGTCTCGGAGGCGATCAGGAACTCCGTCTCGCCCAGCAGGTAGAAGGCGCCGCCGCAGGCCATGCCGTTGACGGCGGCGACGACCGGTTTCCACAGGTCGCCCGACTTGGGGCCGATGGCGATCAGCGGATCGTCGACCGAGTAGGGGGAGGCGGGCTGCGGCACGTCGACGCCGCGGTCGATGCCCGTGCAGAACGCGGCCGCTCCGGCGCCGGTCAGCACGATCGCCCGCACCTCCTCGGCGAACCGGAACTCCCGCCACACCGTGCTCAGTTCGGCGGCGGTCTCCAGGTCGATGGCGTTGTGCCGGTCGACCCGGTCCAGCGTGACGACGGCGACCCCGGTCGCCTTGTCCCGTTCCACCCGCACGGTCATGACTTCTCCAGGACCCAGCGGGGCACGGCCATGCCGCCCGTCTCGGTGAAGACCGCGTGCACCCGGGCGCCGATCCGCAGCCGGGCCGGGTCCACCGAGTCGAGCGGGGCGTCGGCCGAGGTCACCAGGTTCCCGGCGAGCCGGATGTGCGGGGCGTCGGCGAGTTCCACGAGGATCACGTTGTACGGGGCCTGCGCGGCGTAGGCGGGCAGCAGCGGCGGGTGCGGCCGTACGTAGGACCAGATGCGGCCGCGGCCGCTCATGCGGCGCCACTCGCTGTCGAAGGACCGGCAGTGCGGGCAGCAGGGGCGGGGCGGGAAGCGGAGCCGGCCGCAGGCGGCGCAGGCCTGGACGCGGAGCTCACCTTGGGCGGCGTACTCCCAGAAGGGGGCGCCGTCCTCGTCGGGGACGGGCAGGAGCAGTTCGGCCGCGGCCTCGGCGGCGGCTTCGGATGCGGTGGTCATCGGTCAGCTCCTCAGCAGGATCGCGGACGTCGGGACTCCCTCGCCCGCCGTCACCAGGCAGGTCGCGGCGTCCGGTACCTGGGCGGTGGAGACGCCGCGCAGCTGCTTGACGCCCTCGTTGATCAGGTTGAAGCCGTGCACGTACGCCTCGGACAGGCCGCCGCCCCCGGTGTTGATGGGGAGCCGGCCGCCCATCTCCAGGGCGCCGCCCTCGGTGAACGCGGCGCCCTCGCCGCGGCCGCAGAAGCCGTAGCCCTCCAGGGAGAGCGGGATCAGCGGGGTGAAGGCGTCGTAGATCTGGGCGACGTCCACGTCCTGGGGCCCGAAGTCGGCCTGCTTCCACAGGTGGCGGGCGGCGGTCCAGGCGGGGCCGGACAGGGGGTCGTCGTTCCAGTAGTTGACCATGCCGTGGTGCTGGGCGGGCAGGCCCTGGGCGACGGAGTGGACGTAGACGGGTTTCTGCCGGCAGTCGCGGGCGCGCTCGGCGGAGACGATCACGCAGGCCAGTGCCCCGTCGGTCTCCAGGCAGTTGTCGAAGAGGCAGAGCGGGTCGCTGATCATGCGGGAGGTCATGTACATCTCGCGGGTCAGCGGGCGTTCGTACATCATCGCGGCCGGGTTGGCGTTGGCCCGGTTGCGGCAGGCCATGGCGACGTTGAAGAGGTGGTCGCGGGTGGCGCCGTACTCGTGCATGTAGCGGCGGGCGAGCATGCCGATCTCGTCGGCGGGCCGCAGCAGTCCGAAGGGTCTGGTCCACTGGCCGGGGGTGG